>JAPLZS010000137.1:2938-6940 GCA_026394915.1 Candidatus Woesearchaeota archaeon
CTGATTATAGTGACTCTGGAGGATATAGTGGGTATTGGTTATGTTCATCAAATTATAAAGAAAGTTGGTTGAAAGTCAATCTTCCAGATTATATAATGAAAGGAGAATATAAAAAAGAGATGCCTACTGAAGTTTCTTCTGGATTGATTTCTTTACACGCCCCAAACTGTATGAGCATTAAAGTTTTTGGAGATAATCTAGCATTAACCTCCAAAGTTGCACACTGGAATGATGTCAGAAAGGCAACTGTCGTTGATCAGGGACTAGAATATTCAATAAAAACAACTTATGAAGATTCAACAGAGGATGATATCAAGAAGCATAGACAAGTTTTGGATTCTGGACCAGTTATACTGCATTCTCCTGAACTAAACTTGGACAGTAAACGGCTAATTCCTTATGTTTTTGAGCACATTATAATCCGAGTAGAAAAAAAGAGACTGAAACAATTGAATCCTGAATTAGATCAGTTTGGTAAACAGAGCTATAAAGAAAATAATTTATTTAGGCTTCATGTTTTACATACTCAGGATTTGCCAAACAATATTTTTTATGGAGGGATATTTGATAATACTATTGACTCTAAATTAGGATACTTCAGGGGAGTAATACATGGTTTAAATGAATACGCAGAAAGATGGGCAGAAGCTTTTTCAGAGATAGTCACAGAATTGATGGCAAAACTTCCCGAAAGAAGCATAGAAATCTATAAGCCTTCCATATTTGGTTATAAAATCAAATGAACTAGAATCCTGTTGTATGATTCCTGACTTTAATACTTCTCCACTTTGTCTTCTTTCATGAAATGGAAAGCAGCCATTGCAGCTATCGCTCCATCAGCAGCTGCTGTTATGACCTGTCTCATCACTGTATCAGTCGCATCTCCTGCAGCATAAACTCCGTCGACATTTGTCTTCTTCTCTTTGTTGACTATTATGAATCCGTTCTGGTCTCTCTTCACTCCAAGCTGCTCTGCAAGCACTGTTGAAGGTGTCGAGCCTATCTCTATGAAAAGGCCTTCAATATTTAGCTCCTTGCTCCCTTTGTAGGGTTTGTCAAGCATTGCAGTCGTCAATGCCTTGTCTCCTTTGACTTCGATGATGTTTGTCTTTGTTATGAGCTCGATATTCTTGTTCTTCTCGACCAATCCTTTGTTTATCGGTTCTGCCCTTAATCCATCTCCTCTGTAGATTATGAAGACCTTCTTTGCATACTGCGCAAGAAGCAATGCAGCGAGAGCAGCTGAGTCAGATCCACCGACAACTCCGACAATCTTGTTCCTGTAGAACGGAGCATCGCACGTATAGCAGTAGCTTACTCCTTTGCCTGCAAACTTGTCCTCTCCTTCTATGTTCAGCTTATTTCTTCTGAGGCCGAATGCAAGTATGATCGTTTTTGATTCCAATTGCTTTCCATTTGCTGTGATAATGAATTGGCCCTTTTTCTTCTCTGTCTTCTGGACATCTGCTTCGATATAATCTATGTTGAGAGAATCAACATGCTCTTTGAATCTAGTCATCAGGTCCAGGCCTGAGATCTCTTTTGAACCGGGCCAGTTGCCAACTTTATGGGCCTCATTCAGCACTCCGCCCACTTCCTTTGAGATGATGAGCGTCTTGAGATTGTATCTTGCAGCATAGATTGCTGCAGACATTCCTGATGCTCCTCCTCCGATGATGATTAGGTCGTACATATTCCATATATAAGAAATCAGGTGTTTTTAAAGCTTTTTATAAATTATCCAATCTTTGTATGCAGGCAAATCCATAATCATATGATCCCTCCACAAAAAGATGCTTGAGAGACCTGAATTTCATATTCTCTTCTTTTATCAGCCTCTTGCAGAGCTTATCCAGTCGGTCTACATCTCCATAAATACTCGGTTTTTCAGCATCAACTGGACATTCAGCAGACATTGCGATTATTATCCCATTAGCAGAAAGGAATTGATAAGCTTTTTTGAACGCTTCAATGTAATTATCAGGCTCAACAAAATCAGGATTGTTGACAAGGATGAAATCATATGAAAATGTACACGGTTTTTTAATGTTCAATCCTATTCTCCAGGGCATATAGCTTGAAGCTTCTCCCATATGCGGGCCGAATAATTCAAGATCATAAACATCTGGGTTTTTTTGTTTAAATCGGTATTCTTCGCAATCGCATCCCACAATGTGCATCTTCTCTTTTTGGATTCCAAACCTCTGTTTATGGAACTCTCTTATCAGCATTCCATCATTTTTTGTTGATGCGTGGCCTACAGCCATCGCAAGCACGTCTTCTCCTGGCTTGTATTCTTTAGGGACATGATTCAATAATATATGGAGCGCAATAGGTTCGATTCCAGTGTAATGCCTAAAGATTTCTTCTGATTCTTCTATTCTTATGGACTCCATGAAACCCAAAGAGATATCTGGTGGTATATAAAATTTACTATATTATACTACTTTTCAGTAGTTAAGGATACAAAGCTTTATAAATTCTTATTAATTCTTATTAATATATGAAACGCGTCTTCAGTGTTTCGCTGGGGGAAGATACTATCTCTAAGATAGAGGAAATACTAGAGTCAGGCTCATTCAGGAACAAGAGCCATGTTGTAGAAGAAGCCATCATCCAGCTCTTCACAAGGGGTGGGAAGGATGAGTGATGACAGCAAAGGCCAGAATAGCGGGACGCTGGATGATATTTTAAGAGAGCAAATCTCGGGATAGCATATTATAGAAAAGGAATGCCTGAATTAGCTTTAGAAGAATTAACTCTATCAGAAAAGTTTGGATGCAAAGATGAAAAAGTTTACCTTTATATAAGTGATGCTCTTAAAGATTTAGGTAGATTTGAAGAAATAATTGATTTAGCAAAAAGAGCAAATAAAAATGTGCCTGGCTCTGCTACATCCCATATTTGTTCAGGTTTAGCATATATGTATCTAAAAGAATACTTAAAAGCTATTGAAGAATTCTCAATAGCATTAAAAATCAATGAAAGGGATTCTACACATAATGATCTTGGTGTTGCTTTTTTAAAGGCAGGTATGCTTAAGGAGGCAGAAAAAGAAATATTAATCTCAATGAGCAATGAGAAAACCGATTGTCGTTATAACTCTTTAGCGGCAGTATATTTTGAAATGGGAAGATACATAGAGTCATTTCATGCTATTCTATCATCAATAGCAATAAAGCCAAATGCATACACAAATGATAATCTATTTGAGATATTATACAAGATTAAGAGCGTTGATAATATAATCAACGAATGCAAATCATTTCTTCATAAGAATCCTCACTTTTCTGATATGAACTATCTCATTGCAACGCTTCTTGATTATGTGGGCGGCCAAGGCCATGAATCCGAAGAATATTACCAGAGGATTGTGGGAATGATGAAGAACAATCCTCAGTTTTCTGAGAGGCTGACTCCTTATGGCCAATCCTCAAATCCTGTAAGGGTTGATCTCTCAAATCCATTCTCGCATAACATGTTCTTCATAAAGTGCGATGACAAGAAAAGAGATAAGATTTTTGAGATGAGAAGGCTGGAAAGGGAGTTTGCAACTGCGGCATTTGTCTCAGAGACATTAAGATCTTATAACAATAAAGCAAGGACAGGAGAGCCAGTTGCATTCTTTGATCATGATGACGGGAACATATACCTCATATCAAAGGCCCAGGGCAGCAGGAACCTAAGAGAACTGTCAGCAGATGTCGGATTCCAGGATTCAGCTATAGAAGATAACGTGACAAAATGCCTGCTGAATCTGGCAGATATACAGGGTTATGTTACAAGAGAGCTTAATGGCAGGAATGATTTTAGGGTTGCGCGCAATGGCAATAATTATCATATCAAGCTTGACAGATTTGATTATGATCATGATCTTGACAGGAGGATCTTTGACAGGTTCAGCCACAATAAGAGCTCAGACAAAGTGAAGAAATTGATGCAGGGCATCATAAACGCAAACAGGACAGGACAGGATTTTTTCATCCACGGTGATATGGTTGA
>JAPLZS010000137.1:6981-11866 GCA_026394915.1 Candidatus Woesearchaeota archaeon
GGTGGCGCTGTCATAGACTATGAAAGATGCTGCATAAGCGATCCTGTGGCAGATGCAGCTGCCCTGCTTGCAAACCCTTTCTTCTGTTTTGACTCTGCAGATGCATTTGAGAATTATTACAACAGGCTTGTGGATTCATACAAGGGGCATCTTGACTTCAATGAGTTCAGGAAATCCTTTGCAGCGCACAATCTTTTCTATTCAATAGGCTTTGCAGGCAGCAGGCAGTTCCATGGAGATTATAATACTGCAAAAGCACATATAAACAGGGCAGTAAGCATAATGGAAAGCAACAAACTGAATGAACTTAGAAATTGTTTCATTGGATATATCTCCGAGGCATTCAAGGCAAGGTAATCCATGCATCAAAACAAATATTCAAGAGGCATACTGTATGGGCATTGAAACAATAGCAAGAAGCGAATTCCTTAATCTGCATCTGAACAGGTTTATTGAGGATATGACCCTTAACGAGTCTTTATCAAAATATAAAGGGTTTGAAAAGCTTGGAAGACAGAATCCTGATCTTCAGCAATTTCTTATGTTTTTGTCTTTTCTCCCTCCTTTCACACCAGTGGGTGCCTTCTTGGGGTGCAGAGAGATGTTCAAGGAGCTTAATCCTAATTCTGAATTCAATAAGAAATCAAGCAGAATGGTCTGTAATATGGCCATCAACAGTTATGGGGATAGGATCTATAGATGTGATGCGTTTGATGAATTGGCGTACAAATTGAATTACCCAGCCACGGCAAAATTCATTATTGAGCCATACATAAACTATTGCATCAAAAAGGGAGATTATGAAGGCGCTCTCATGAATTTGTATCTTTACAACAGGGGGTTTAATATGTCTACTCGGGATGAAAGGCTGCGGTTTGCTTCTATATTATTCATGGCAGGAAGGCCAGAAGATGCTTACCATGTGCTAAGAGGGCAGGTGCTTAACTATGATAATCTTTCTGAAACAGAGCCTTATGAATATCTTTCAGGGATCAAAGGTGTGCTTGCTCCGGATGATAACTCCAAAAAGATAATCCGGCTTTTCTCGCAGGATTTCAGAAGCGTATCATTTGACAGGCAGGGATTCCTTATAAGTTTGGACGAGATGATGCCTGACCCAGGTTCACTTGATTCCAGGATCTATAGGGCAATAATAAATGATACTCTGTCTGATAGTTGCTCTCCTGAATGGACGGGCATAATCTCTCAGATCATGTCTGAGAACCCTAAGAATGTTCCTGCAACTGCAAAAGTAATAAAATATGATGGAAAGCTGTTCAAGGAGCAGGTCATTCTTAAGATTGGAGAAAAGGACCAGCTTGAGAAGGAGCTAAAAAGGACAAATGCACTGGAGAAGATACTGTCAGAATACCGTAATCAGAATAATCCAGAAAATTTTCTAAAGGGGTTGTTTGTTGCGTCTCATTCTTCTTATCCCTCCAACCTTGCATTAAAGACATATAAGCCAGTAGGCATATTTGATGTTGAAGGGAATTCAGTATATGCCATGTTGATAGCTCCTGGAAGCAGACTTCTTTCAGTAGGTGAAGTTACAAGAGCAAATCTTAAGCATGCTCTTCCTTTTCTTATAAGATATATCTCGCTCATGCATAATAATCTTCCTGCTGAACTGGCAGACCCTAAGATAACCCCTGAAGAGATATATTCAAATATATCCGGCACACAGCCAATATCAAGTATACTGCGTGATAAGGGAGCAAGTCCTGGTTTGATTGACAGGATGCAAGAAAAGCTGCAGGAGTTCATGAGATATTCCGCAGACAGGATAATGTTGCACCCCACATCATTCTATATTGACTCTTATCCTGAAAACTGGATATACAATCAGTTTGAGGGGTTAGTCAGAGTTGACAATAGCACTCTGAGGATTGCGCCCCCTCAGCTTGATCTGGCGCAGATACTGGATTATTCAAACTTCATGACGCATGGAGAGCAGAAGCCATATCTCAGGCAATACCTGAAGCTTAACAAAGGAAAGTTCAATAAGAAAGAATTTTATGAAGTATATGACCATGCATGTTTTTATAGGGGGTTAAGGAGCATCATCATTGCAAAAAGGTATATTGATGCAGGAGGGGATCCAGCAAGATATTGGCATCATACAGTCAATTGTTTCTATAAATCAATACTCGCTCTGCATAGCATAAATGCAGTGGAAAATGGCAGATTCAGTGATCTCGAAAGGTCAATGTTCCAGGTTTATCATCCGATCCATGAGGGGCCCGCAAGAAAAATCAGAAACATTTTAATGAGACAGCGATAATAGTCTAATTCATAATTCGCTTACATACTTCTCCATCTTCAGCGCAGCATAAGTCTCTATGAAATCATTTGTCGTGTCTGTCATGAACTTGCATTCGCCTATCACTTTAATCTCTTCTTCGTTGAACTTCTCTTTCTTTATCATGTTGATTATATCATATCTCTTTCTGATTAATAAATTGAGATCTTTGACAGTGTAATCCGCTCTCTGTATCATCTCAAACTGGTCAAGGAAGAACAGAAAGTTCTTTTGCACATATACTTTTATCTTTGGAGTGATCTTTTTCATCTCATTGACCTTTTCGCTTGTGTGTCTTATTTTGTCTATTGCTTTGTCTATTATCATGAAAAGGCTGAATAATCTCTCTTTCTTTTCTTCTTCTACATCAGAGAATTTCATCAGCCTAAGATAATAATAGAGGAATTTCACTATATTGTCATGATAATCATAAGATCGCTGATTGAAACTATTGAAGTCAGCGTCCATCGCCTTGACCAGTTCTTCCATGAACTCTTTTATCAGGAAATAAATCCTTTTCTGCACTACTTCTATCTTCTCAAATTTCTCATGAGTTATGAAGCTCTGGATGATTATTTTGTTCTTTGTGTTGGATATTATCTCCATCCCTATGAACCTTTCTATGGTTTTCTTTACATACCTATCAATCTCTATCTCTCTATTATTCTTGTAGTCAGGAAAAGTGGGCTTATCAAATCTTATCTCTATCTCCTCAATGCCCTGTCGGTAGAATTCTGCAAAATGCCTGTTTAGTATCATTGTGTTGAAGTTATCGAGATCTATTATGGCTTTCTTCTTTCTCTGTTTATTTTCCCTGATGATTACTAAATTCGACCCATCCTCTTCCAGGTCAATCTCATCTCCCTTCTGCACATTGTACTTCTTCACCCACTTGCTCGGCATGCTTATCATGAATGTCGCTGGCCCTTGCTTGACTACTTTCCTTTTCATATACTCACCATATTGGATAAGCTGTATACTACTAATATATAAATATTTCTATTACATTCGAATATAATAGTGTGCTATTATTATATTAGCAAAAAGTATATATATTTTCCGGCAATTATAGAATTGTTCCGGCAAGACCAAAAATAAATCAAACAAAGAGCCTGATAAGATCAAATCAAGGAAATCCGGAACGGACGTGTTTCATGGAAAAAGAAGATTTATTGATTTTATCTCATCTGAGAGAGGATGCAAGGAAGAACCTCACAAAGATAAGCAAGAGCACAGGCATACCCATATCGACCATATTCGACAAGCTCAAGAAATACGAAGGAGACTGCATCATAAAGCACACGACAATGCTTGACTTCGCAAAGCTCGGCTATGAAGTGAAAGTGCATATCATGATTAAAGTCCCAAAGGAGAACAGGGAAGACCTGAAAGAGCACCTCCTCAAGGATTCAAGGATAAACTCAGTGTATAGGATAAACAACGGATATGATTTCATGGTAGAGGCATTCTTCAGGAACATGAAGGAGGTTAATGACTTCTCAGAATGCCTTGAGAAGTTCAAGGTAAAGGATGCAGAGGAGTATTTTGTCCTAGAAGAGATCAAGAAAGAGGCGTTCATGAGCGATCCGCAGACTGTGGGGCTGTTGTGAGAATTGAGATATAATCTCTTGTATATGAACCACCCCAAACCTACAAACACTACTTTGTTTGAAGTTCTGTGCGTACCCACATAACCTACAAACACGTCGGTGTTTGAGGTTCTGGAACGCAAAAAGCGTTCCATAACCTTTAAATATCCCGCCTCTATAACGTCTCGTATGTCCAAAATACAGTTTTATCCGCTGGATGTCACATATAAGGTAAAAGACAACAGGCCTCATATCCTCATATTCGGCAGGGCAGTGGATGGCAAGACCATAACAGTCATAGATGATTCTTTCATGCCTTATTTCTGGGCAATACTCAAGAAAGGAGAAGATTCCTCAAGATTCAGGAAGTCAATAGAGGGCCTTTCAGAGAAGCAGGATGATGGCATACTGAAGATAATCGACACTCAGATCCAGAAGAAGAACTATATCGGAGAGGATGAGGAAGCGATAAAGATCATAGTCAACCAGCCCAAGGCCGTTGTTCATTTCAGGGACATAATCTCTGCAAGACATGATGTCGAGCTTGTGCTTGAGTCTGACATAAGGTTTGCAAAGAGATACATGATAGACAGGGGGATTGTTCCTGCCACATTGTATGAAGTCAGCGGAGAGCAGGTTGCAGAGAAAGTGAAGACAGATTATATCATGAAAGCAGAGAGCATAAATCAGATAAGCGATGATTCCATCAATCCAAAGATACTTGCATTCGACATAGAGACCTATAATCCTGCTGGAAAAGGCATTGCAGCTGACAAATACCCCATCATCATGGTCTCTCTTTACGGAAAAGACATGAAAAAAGTGATAACATGGAAGAAATTTGAGACACGCCATGATTATATAGAGTTCGTTGACGGCGAAGCAGAGCTGATAACAGCATTCAAGACAACTGTCGAGGAATACATGCCTGACATAATAGTCGGCTATTATTCTGACGGGTTTGATTTCCCATACATCATAGAGAGGGCAGAGA
>JAPLZS010000038.1 GCA_026394915.1 Candidatus Woesearchaeota archaeon
GTCTGTTCTGCTTCACTATCTTCTTTTATCTGCTCAATCTGCTTTCCCTGTATATAACCGCCCATCTCCTGCGAGCATTTCTTGCAGTACATCTTCTTGCCCATTGTCTTGCCTACATCAAACTTGCACAACTGCTTGCCGCACCACTGGCAGCCTCCGATTATTTCCTTGCCATGCTGTTCGCAAATCATATAATCGCTGTATACAAAGAAGTATATAAATATATTGGTGGCTGTCTGGATATCATTTGATTGGATCAGTCATCGATGAGGCCTATCAAGGAAATTCCTTTTTATCTTCTTCCAGGCCTGATGAACATTCATATCATTATATAATTCTAACGAGAAATGCGCGTCAGAGATATGTATTCCTAAATCCTGTGCAGCTTTGAATACCACATCTTCTAATATCCTGCCTTGATTGTCTACAATTATATCTGGGCAAGATTCGATTGTGTCTCCAGATGTAGTTCCTCTCGATCCTGCTTCGTTTGCCTGTCTGATTGTCATGACAAGATGATTATAATTGCATGCAGTCATATAAGGAGAATAGAACCAATCCAGCTTGCCCCTTTCATTTGTAGAGATATATACTGCCATCAATGTCGGAGGGCCGATGCATCTTGGAGTTTGTGTTTCATCAAATGTGTTTGCATCATGGGCGACAGTATCTTCACCATTATCTGTGAATACAGTATAATCTCCACAATGTTTGTAAGAAGGAATCTTACTGGCCAATTTTAGCTTTTCTGTTCCTGGAATCACTATCCGTTTAGCCATGCTGTCTCCTTAATCTATCCAGAAAGAAATCTTCACTCGCTTTCCACTCTCGGCGCAAGTATGAAGCTGAGATTCAGCTTGTCTATTATCTTGTAATCAAGCTTCAATGGATAATCTTTGTTGAAATGTATGATCACTTCGTCTGCCAGTTTTCCTGCAATGACCATCTTCTTTAAGTATTCAATGGAATATTTTGATTTTATGAGCTCTTTTGAGTGCATCGATATCTGCGTATTTGCACTCTCCTTTATCTCTATCTTTGCCTTGCTTAGGTCTCCTTCTGCCTGAATCATGAATTTTGAAGGCTCTGCGACGAATGCTACACTCTCTCCTATTATATCCGCATCTTCTATTGCCTGGGTAAGTATGCCTGATCCTGTCTTTACGCTCACTCCAAAGTTCAGCTCAGGAACTCTCTGCTCTTTTTCCTCATAAGGGTGTCTGTTGGGCTTGCTCTCCTGAGTATCTGCTTCAGGTTCCCGAGATTTATTGCAATATCAACAGGCTCTTTAACAGAATATTCAACAAAAGCGCTTGACAAGAGCTTGAATATGACCATTGCGACATTTGCAGGATCCATTGCGATAAGCTCTATCGCATTTGAGTTTATCTTGAATCTTGCTTCATTCACAAGCTCAGAAATTATAGTGATGCTGTCTTTTATATATTTAGGATCTGCCAGGCTTAATCTCATTTTCTCCCCCTTTGCTGTATGTAAAAGTCCCTACTATTTAAAGTTTTTGCGGTTTAACAGTACATATCATAGAATGAGCCTTATATATCAATTTATATATAAAACACCAGATATTGTAACAGACTGCATCAGATCTTCAGCCTTTTGCCATCGCCCATGATAAAGACATTCTTTCCAAGCTTATATCCCAACTCTTTTGCAAGCTCTGCCATCGCAGTCGCCATGTTTATATCTCCATGGGCAGGTATTATGTTCTTTGGCTTGAGCAGTTCAATCAGATCCCTCTGGTCCTCTCTTGCGCAGTGTCCTGAGACATGGATATCTTTGAATATCCTGACTCCTCTGTCTCTCAGCTTGTTCTCCATGATCTCCCTGTTAAGCTGGTTTGTCTCATTAGGGATTATTGTGCAGGAATAGATGACATGGTCTCCTGCTTCCAGCCTGAACTTGAATTCATCGTTTATTATCCTTGAAAGGACTGATTTCGGCTCTCCCTGATGGCCTGTCACAACAACAAGATATCTATCCTTATTATTTGCCATCTGATTGAGCTTTTTCCCTATCTTGTCCCTGAATCCTATTATCTCTGCATTCTTCGAGAAATTTATTATCCTCACTTTCTCCCCTGCTGTGACATATTTTCTCAATGACCTTCCAAGGAAGACTATCTTCCTGTTCATTTTCTTTCCAAATTCTATTATGGAGTTAAGCCTTGCAAGATGCGAGGAGAATGTTGTCACGATCACTGCCTTGCCTCTTGAGTTTGTTCCCAGCATGACTTCCTTGAGCATCTCTTTTGCGACTGCCTCAGAAGGAGTCTTTTTTGCAGAGGCTGCATAGATTGAATCAAGTATCAGGCATGCAACCCCTTTCTTGCCTATCTCCTTCAGCCTCTTGAAATTCGGCTTTTTTCCAATAGTGGGCTGGCTGTCGAACTTAAAATCATTCCCGTAGATGAGTGTGCCATATTTTGTATGCAGTGCTATCATCGCTGTCTGGGGAGTTGAATGTGTCATGTTGATGAACTCTGCTGTTATATTGTTTGAAACTTTATAGACTGAGTTCGGATTCACTGATATTATATCATTCCTGAGCTCTATCTTCTCATCATTGAGTATCGCCTCTATGACTGCTTTTGAGAAAGGAGTGCACACTATGGGGGCATGAAATCTGTTTGAGATGAAAGGTATTGCGCCGATGTGATCAAGATGAGCGTGCGTGGGCATTATTGCTTTGACTTTTGGAATCCAGTCTTCTATCAAGTTAAGATTAGGGACAGCGCCTATCTCAATGAGTTTCTTCGGGCTGAAATCATACACATCCTCATCTTCTGTGTAAGTTATATACTTGTCTCTGTGTATCCGCCCACTGTGCAAATCTCTATCATTTATCTGTTGTTTATTTATGCTTTTATAAATTTAATGAAAATTCTATATGATTATCCATCTATATCATATTCAATAACTTTAAATAAGGCGCGCCTTTCTTTGGCTTTATGAAGCATACATTGAAAGTAACTCTCATAATCATTGCATTGTTTCTCATTGCCCAGCTTGTGGGTCTTGTCACAATAAACAGATACTTACAGGTGAATGAGAATGCAGAGACAGGAGAGGTGACCATCTCCTATCCAGACACTGTATTGGGCCCTCCTGCCCAGGTTGAGAACAAATCAACTTCATTCCTGTTCATAGGATTATTTGTGTTGATAGGGACTGGATTATTCCTTCTAATAGTTAAATATAGAGTCTATAGAGTATGGAAGCTCTGGTTTTTTCTTGCAGTGTGGGCGACTGTCTCTGTTGCCCTTGGAGTCTATCTTGACTGGATTGTCGCAGCTGCAATTGCCTTTGGGCTCGGGCTGTGGAAGATTTTCAGGCCGAATGTCTACATCTATAACTTCACAGAAATATTCATCTACACAGGCATCGCAATACTGATGCTTTCTGTGCTGAATCTCTTTGCAGCATTCGGTCTTCTTGTATTAATTTCTCTTTATGACATGTATGCTGTGTGGAAATCAAAGCACATGGTCACAATGGCAAAGTTCCAGACA
>JAPLZS010000027.1 GCA_026394915.1 Candidatus Woesearchaeota archaeon
ATGAATATAAATCATGCTCGCCAAATCCTACATTAGGCAATTCTCCATATGGGTATGCTACAGGTCAGATACAAAGAACCAGCCCATCAAATGAAGACTGTGCAGCATACGGCAAAGAGCCTGATTTCACTTACCTCATAGCAGATACTGACTTCACAGATGTCAACGCAGCAAAACCAGAGCAGATACAGGCATTCTTTGACAAGATGGGAAGCGCTGTAAAAGACCCTGTTGACGGAGTTCTACTTTCTCAGGCAATCTATGATGCAGGACAGAAATACCAGATAAGCCCGATAGTCCTTCTTGCCACTTTGCAGAAAGAGCAATCCCTGCTCACCCAGAAATCATTGACCCAGAGGCAGAAAGATTATGCAGCTGGATGCGGATGCCCTGATACCTCATCCTGCAATGAGAAATACAAAGGATTTCAGAACCAGATGGAGTGCATGGCAGCAATACTCAAGAAACATTATGATGCAGGCGCAAAACTGGATTATCCTTATACATTCAAGGGATTGAATTATGACAATAAGAAATGCAGCAATGGCCAGCCCACAGAGCTTGACATAAAGAATGCAGCAACATACAGCCTTTACAAGTACACTCCTCACACCTATGATTATTGCCTGTCTACAAAAGGAGGAGCAAACTTCAATTTCAGGAACCTATACATAAAATATTATCAGGATATCACTTCAAGCCAGCCAGCATGCAGGGCAACAACAGGATTGGAGACAGAGACCGTGGTGACTGAGTCAGGAGAGCAGAAAACTTATATTGTAAGGACAATAGGAAAATACAAGATAAATCCTTCTTTTTCAGTTACAGCTGATTATGATTTCAGCCAGTATGACACTATAAAGAAACAGGTCCGGGGATATGGGGGCAATAAAGGAGTTCTGGACCTTGTTGCTGATTGTGAGAGATCAGATTCATCTTCATCTGCGCCCGGAAGCTTGCCTGCAAGCAATCTAGGAGAATGTGTGAATAGCGCTGTAAATACAGTCAACTCAAGGCAGGAGATGAAAGATTCCAACCTTTTAATGTTCAACGGACCATGTGATCCAAGAGAGAACTTATTGAGTGATTTTATCGAGGGCTTTGGAGACTGCAGCAAGAGTGAAGATGATGATTGCTATTGTGAGATCAACCTTGAGCAATCAGGACAGCCTGATTTCAAGGAAGATGTTGAGATAAATGTAAAGAAAGAAGGCTCAGGCACAATAATCTCGCTTGCAAATATTGGGAAAGATGTAGTAAAGAACACAGGCAATATATGGAGTTATAGCTTTGATAATGCACTAAAAGAAGAGAAGACATTGTCTGTAAAGGGTGGAAAAGGAACACTTTATGTCAAGAAAGAGACAGGCACAACATCAACCATGTCTGTATCAGATAAAGCGCCTGAGAATACCAAGAAGTGCGGAGTTGAAAAAAGAAAATTCAAGTTCTGCGTACAACAGGCAAAAGAAGGCAAAGGCAATGCCCCTCTGAATTATGATTTTGCATTGGAATTCGCTGACTCAATACCTCCGGCGCCTGTTGAGAACCTGAAAGCAAAGGATAAAAAAGATGCAAAGTCCAGCATAATCATTGAATTCTACGCTCCAAAAGAGAATGGCGTGATAGTGCCTGACCTGAAAGATTATCTTGTCTACTGCAGCTCAACAGCATTCATAAAGGATTCAGCAGGAAACCTTATTTTGGATGGATTAAGCCTGCTTACAATAATTGAACCCAAGGATGAGAATGGGTTCATGCAGACCATAAACGAAGAGATAACTTATTGCGAAGACGCAGAGATAAAGGACGGGCAGCAGTATTATATCGCAGTTACGCCTATTGACTGGAACAATAACGAAGGCATTGCAAGAGAGGTCTCTGCAATTTCTATCGATGATAGTGTGTCCATGCCCGCGCCAGAATAGGATTTTTCAAAAAATATATAAAGACCCTTAAAAATCCTCCTCTCTGGGGTTGTTTGATGATAAAGGTTCCATATGAAATTGTAAGAGAGAAAATCAAAGACGGCGCAAAGATTTCTGACAGCGAGCTTGACAGCAGGATAAAAGCGAAGATAGACAAGCTTTCCGGCCTCATATCCAATGAGGGCGCAGCCCATATCATAGCCAATGAGCTCGGGATAAAGCTTTTTGAGCAGGCTTCTGGAAGATTGAAGATAAAGAGCATACTTGTGGGGATGAGGAATGTCGAGATTGTCGGAAGAGTGCAGCAGGTATTTGAGGTGAGGGAGTTCCAGACAGAGACAAGGGCAGGAAAAGTCGGCTCTTTTGTGATAGGTGATGAAACAGGGACA
>JAPLZS010000132.1 GCA_026394915.1 Candidatus Woesearchaeota archaeon
AGCCATTTTGAGCCAGACTTCTCAGAGAACATCTCAATCGTTGCAAATATTTTCTCTGCAGAACTGCTGTATAAGATGAGGCCTGCAATGAACGCGACAAGGACAAAAAAGAACAATGCTATTATCTTTGCTGCACCCGTCACATAAGAGGGAAGGCCCTGCGCAAGGAATATAGAAAGGAAGAATATCATCGCAACAGAAAGGAAATCAAAGACCCTGGCGACAACAAGCGTGGCAATGCCTTCTGTTGCCTTTGCTTTCTTTGTGTTCTTGACAAGATAGACATATGAGAGTTCTCCTGTCCTTGCAGGAAGTATGCTGTTTACTAGATTATGCACAGCAGTTATCGAGAAGAGTCTTTTCAGAGGGATTCTCCTGTCAAGAAGCAGCCAGAACCTCAATGCCCTGAAGAAATAGCTGGCTATGTAGAGCAGGAACCCAGCAAGAATTATCATCCAGGACATTCTGCTGAGGGTCATGATTATAGAGGATACGCTCACATTTGAAATCAAGAAATAGAGGAGGGCAATCGTGATCATTGCTGCAAGAGCAAGATTTATCTTTTTACCCAGTTTCATTTGCTCCACTTGCCTGCAGTTTGTATATCCTTATCTCAGGATGCGTTATTGCCCACACAGTGTAAGGAGCATTATCATCATTGATCTTGAAGCCCATGA
Source organism: Candidatus Woesearchaeota archaeon (assembly GCA_026394915.1). Taxonomy (GTDB): domain Archaea; phylum Nanobdellota; class Nanobdellia; order Woesearchaeales; family UBA12501; genus WJJV01. Next base: position 678 of record JAPLZS010000132.1, read on the forward strand.
ATTCAGGCGTCTTCTTGACATCTTCTGCCAGCTTGTACGGGCCTTTCTCATGGTAAATCATATCATAGAACATCATTTCCTGCTGCGAAGGCATCTTGCCTGCCCAGTCAGAGGGCTGATAGATGCTTGGATTCTCTATCAACCTGACAATATTATAATATGCTGCCTTTGAGATTATGATGTATTCAGGAGTTGAAGAGATGTTGTATTTTGAAAGATCCACAACGGGCATCATCCAAGGGTTTATGCCTGGTCCGAAATTTATCTGAGTTCCTGGAGGAAGATTCTGATCCATCCAGTTCCCTGCAGTCACCCTGACATCCTCGCCTGCCATTATGTTCATGAAAGCCAGCGTATACAGCAAAGAGTAGATGAATATTAAGATAAGCACAGCATACACAAGCATTCTCTGCCATCTTTCAGTTAATGCTGAAAGAGATGAATCAAAAAGAGAGCCTATTGCAATGGCAAGGAATGGAAACATGAATGTCCCATACCATACGACAAAGACAGGATATGTCGCCATGAATGCAAAATAAACGACAATGAACGGTGCTATCAGCAGGTCTTCCTTTTTCCTCCTATAACACATATATAACAGAGATAGCACAGAAGCGATCATCAAAGGATAACCAAAGCCCCAGCTGAGATTACTGAATATCCTTGCCTCTTTCCCCATCAAGCTCATGCCGTTTGTGGCTTCAAGACCCGCAAATCCGCTGCGCCTCTGCGAATCGTAAATCACTCCGCTTACCCATTTTGTCATGCTGAATGTCAGGTTTGGAGCGACTATTGTGAATACGATCATTGCTATGACTGCTATGACAAGCCCTGACATCATCAATCTTTTCAGAGGAGCGATGCCAATCCTTCCTCTTTTTAT
>JAPLZS010000078.1 GCA_026394915.1 Candidatus Woesearchaeota archaeon
TCCCTGGTCTTTTATGCTGTCAAAGTGTATTGTGTGGCCTGACATCTTCAATGGCTTTTCCTCTCCATTCTTCAATGAGAGTTTCCTTGCATAATCAATAGAATCCTTTGAATCGTCAAGCACTGTTATCTTTGCAGGCCTGCACAATGCTGCATAATGGTCAACAATCTCCTTGACATGATGATTGTTAAGCGCATCAAGCCTTTTCCTGCTCTGTTCGTCCATCAGTTTATATGCTTCTGTAATTTCCATAAAACACCCCGGTTTAACGCTTTCCTCTCTTATGAGTTTGCCTAGAAATAGATATATGTTTTATATAGTTTGCTGTTTTGAAGGGCAGATATCTTATTTTATCTTCTTTACAATGCCTTTCTCTGCATCAACCTCAATAAGATCCCCATCTTTTAACACTTGTGTTGCTATCTTTGTGCCGATAACACAAGGTATGCCCAGTTCCCTGCTTACAATTGCTGCATGGGAGCATATGCCCCCTTCTTCTGTGACAATTGCCCCGGCTTTGTGGCAGGCCACTATCATTTCCGGCCCTGTGGAGCCTGTAACAAGAACATCACCTTGGTTCATCTTTGCAATCTCTTTATCAATATCTTTTTTCAGATCAAACGGCATAATTTTCACATAGCCTTTGTAATAGCCCCTATTTGCTATCTGCCCTTTTATTTCATTGCCTTTTTCTTTTAATAGCTCTTTATCAAATGAGTTTATTATATTCAATGCATCTTTTCCGGTTATAGGTTTCCAGCCATTGAACCTGCCAAGCACAAAATACTTTCTGTTGATTTTGCATACATTCTTGCAATCAAGCAGATCTGCTATCTCCTTATAGTGCAGGTGGGTCAGATTATTTCTTTTGGTGCGCCTTTTTATCTCATCAAGACATTTCTCAAAGATATTGCCCGGAAATACTGTCCTGTTAAGGGTCTTTCTCAGTTTAAACTTTATCTTCTGCATCTCCTGAACTTTATCCAGAAGGGATTGGTCATTCTTTTCCTCTATGATCCTGTTCACTTTGTCATGGAAAAAGTATTCTGTAAAGAAGTATGAGTCCCAAAGCAATGACGCAGACCTTATGCCCTTTAAGAAATATCTGTTTAGGACATTGTTTGATGCCTTAAAATCTACATTTTCCATATCTTTGAATGGTTTATCTGCGGTTTTTATGAGAACATTGACTTTTCTTTTGTATACGCCCAACTTTTTCCTTAGGAATACTTCGCCATATTCAGACAGCTTTTTCCTTTCATCTTTTCCTATATAAGTTCTCCAGTCTTTGTCTTTGCAGGCAAATATGAAATCCCTTTTAAGATATTCTTTAGTAAGGACAAATGAGGTCTTAAAATAGTCCATATTATGCACTGTCCATAAGAAATCATAATCTTTCGGATCTGGAAATCTGGCAGGCATAAGAGGGTCTCGCTCAGTCCGCAGGCTTTATCTCCAGCATGCTCTTTATCCCTGTGCTGTGGCCTGTTGAGAAAAGCATTTCAGTTCCGTATCTCGGCTCGCTGTAAACGCCAGACATCTTTATCTTGTTCAGAGTCAGTCTTGGCTCATTATGATGCCCTTCTATTATACCCTTGTCATCTGTGAATACGAATATCCTCAACTCCTGCGGCGAGAATTCAGGCTTTATCTTCAGGGCATACCATTTTCTTGATAAGACTCCCCTCTCTTCAATTATGTATTCTGAATCGCTGTCAGTCGTTATAAGATATTTTCTTGCCATATTTTCACCTCAAATGAACTCCTCTTCATATTCTGTCCTTTCTGCTATCTCTCCTCTGAGTTTCCTTAACTTTGTCCTTTGGATAATTTCCGAGCAGCCAGGAAAGCTTGACCAATGCCGTCTCTGCAAGCATATCCTCTCCTGAGATCACTCCGAGGGCCAGCAAGTCTCTTGCCTTGTCATAGACATTCATGGAAACCCTGCCGAATATGCACTGGGTTGTCATAACGACAACGCAGCCAGAATCAACGACCTCTTTTATTGCGGGGAATATCTTCTTGTGTATCTCTGCCTCTGGATTAGAGGCATGACCTGGTGTCTGGCCAAGGCCTGTCCCTTCTATAATAAGCCCCTTGTATCCCTTGAAGAAGCTGAACTGCTCTGGAAACATGTTAACATGAATCTTTAGAAGGCCTACTTTGTCTTCCATTTTTGGTTTGATAAGAATTTCTCCTTTCTTTTCTTTCTTCTTGTAGTCTTTCTTGATAAAATCAATTTTCTTCGTCTTGTAATCAATGCTTGCTATAGGGGCGTCATTCACTGCCTTGAATGCGTCTCTTCTTGATGCATGGAGCTTCCTTGTCTTGCAGGCAGGAAGTATAAGGCACCTGTCATCGCCTGCTTTGCCGTGCATGCATATGGCAACACCTGCAAAATCAGAATTTGCTATGAAATTCGCTGCGCAAATCAGGTTCATCCCTGCATCAGAGCTTCCCCGATCAGAGCTCCTTTGGGCCCCGACAATTATGACAGGAACTGGGACTTTCTCAAGAATGAATGCAAGAGCAGCTGCTCCAACTGCAAGATTGTCAGTGCCCATGCCTATGATTATACCGTCAACTCCTTTCTTCACATGCTTCTCAATGACTTTTGCCATTATTGCAAAATGAGCAAACCTCAGGTCATCAGACCACATATTGGATATCAGCTCTGATTCAAGATTAGCGATATCATTAAGCTCAGGGAACAGCATGATGAGATCAGAAGGGCTGAATGCAGTGTACACTCCTCCTGTCCTGTAATCAACTTTAGAGGCGATTGTCCCTCCTGTATGGAGTATCGAGATTGTCGGCAGCTTTGGATTATTTTTCACTTCTGCTTTCCTGACTGCATTGGATTTGCCTTTCTCAATGACCTTGATCTCATTTATCTTCTTCCTGTCAATGCCCACATTGTAGCCGTTGTCCAGCTTTATGAATATAGAATCAGCTGATTCAGAAGGCATGAGTATTCCTTCTGTCTCTTTTTTCTCATGAAAGACTTTTACCCTGTCTCCTGCATCTGCCATATTGCCTTCTCAACGAACAAGGGTTTATAAATTTTTTTGAAGAATCATCAAAAAAAGAAATATTTATAAAGCAGTAAATTTTCAGCATGACTATCGAATACTGTCGAATAAGACAAGATTAGAATGATTCCAACAAAGATTTTTTTTACGAAAGGTGTGGGAAGACACAGGGAAAGGCTTGCTTCTTTTGAGATTGCGCTAAGGGATGCAGGGATCCAGCACTGCAATC
>JAPLZS010000160.1 GCA_026394915.1 Candidatus Woesearchaeota archaeon
AGGGTGCTGTCCTTTGCAGTCTTTATCTTATCATCATTATCTTCCTCTTCAGGACTCTCAGATGATGATTTTGATCTCTTTTCTTTCTTCTCCATGAGGTTTGCTATAAGAATTTCCAATACTCCTATGTCCAGCTCTGATTAGAATTCAGCAGGTTTCTTGTTCATCTCTTCATTATCATCTTCGAGAAGCTCTGGCTGAGGTGTGGATCTATCTTCCTCAAAATCCCTTACAAGATCCAGAATCCTCTCATCATTGATTAAGTTCAATCCAAGCTGCATAAATCCCCTCTTATCATACCCTGATAAAATCCTAATTTGAACAGGACATATTTAAAGGTTATGCGGACAGAATGTCCGCAGAACTTCAAACGCCAAGCGTTTGTAGTTTATGGAAACGCTTTGCGTTTCCAGAACTTCAAACACAGCAGTGTTTGTAAATTGTTGAAAAATCAACAACTAATCATTTCAGAAATAAAAAATTCAGCAGAATAAAAAAGAATGATAGAAAAAATAAAAAATAGATACGTTCTGGCCTGTCTATATTCTAAAGAATGATCTTAGAATTTCTTTCTTTTCATATAGCATTCCTTGCAGAAAACTGGCTTGCCCTCAGTTGGCTTGAAAGGAACTTCGCATTCCTGTCCGCACTCTGAGCAAGTTGCCTTATGCATCTCTCTTGGTCCGAAATCTCTTCGGAATCCGCCATCACGGCCGCCTTTGTGGAATTCTCCCATATTTTTCTTTTCCTCCGATATACTCTATCTTATACAAAGGTTTTTACGCCCTCATATACATTTTTATCTCAAAATTGCGGGGATATATAAACCTTTCTAATTGTATATAAAATTTGCATTGGAAAAGCTTTTGGTCAAAAAATGTCTGAATCACTCACTTTATACCTCTAAGTTCTATTTATCATACATCGGCTTCAATGTTGATGTCTTCTTGTAACAAAAGGGTGAGTCTCCGAAAGGTTTGCAGAAATCACATGCTTCAGTCGGTCTTGTGCACTGGCCTCCTCTCTCGTATATTGCCCAGTCAAAAGGCAGGCTCTGGCAGATTATCGCAGTCAGTCTATCCACTTTATTCTGTTTTTGCATAAAAACACTGAACAACATGTTTTCACCAACCGCCTGTCCACCTTAGGATTGGTTTTTCTTGTTTCTTGTTTTCCTGCCTTGATCTGGTCGAGATTTTTGGAGCAAGCCAAATAATCATTGCTATAGTATCTAAATGGGGGCCCTGATTTATATATCTTATCCTTATTTTACGAGAAGTCTTGCTCAGGGGATACCAAAAGGTTTATTAATAATTGGTTATTTTTTATTATAAAAGGGGTGTGCTTTAAGCTGCTCCAAGCTCATTCTTGGATGGAATAAAATGGATAAAACAGGGCCCTTTGATGAATATGTGGATAGAATAAGACGTTTTTTTGATTTTTATAGGCAAGATAATGTCAAGATTCATCCTGAAGACCAGGAAGTACTTGCCAAAGCCAGCTCTGAGTTTGAAAGGTTATTGCAGGAAGGAGCTATAGATTCCAGCAATAGATATCCTTTGCTGGATGACAAGAGAGTGTTTCCAGATTTCCATACCTTCTTGGATTTTTCTGCTTTGCAGAAGAGCATATCAAGATCAGCAGAAGACTTGATGGAAGATGAAGGTATTGACAGAGGTTTAAGCTTTATACTTACAACAAGATGCCATCATTCTTGTGTGCATTGCCAAGATGATTTAAGTCCAGAGGGATTGGATATTGACTTTGGCTTATTAACGTCGATAGATGATAAATTCTGGAATGCCTTCAGCTTTGTTCATATGAGCAATGAATCAGATGCTTTAGCATACCCTTATGATTTATTTGAGGTAGTCAAGCTTCTTTCTGAAAGAGGGATAAAAAAGATGAGCTTTGACATACGAGCATTCAAGGATGACAAGTCAGGAGAAACATTTGAACGCATCCTGAAGTACGGCCAGAAAGAAGGCATCCATACAAAAGTTAGGATAAGTTTTGATTTTTATGCTCCTGATGTTTATGCTAATCCTCTAAATCCCAATCTTGAGAAAAGGTTTATGGAAGTTCTCAGTCTAAGTCTGCCTTTAGCAGATGAGATAACTGTGAATGTAAATGGAAGTTTTAAATATTCAAGATCCCACATCTTTAAGACTCAAAGGTTCTTAAATGATATCCTGCATAGAAATGGTTTTGCAACGCCATTTAGAGTTGGATATATTCTAGCAGATGATCCAGAAGCAGAGATTGATAGACTAAGTCAGCAGAAGAATGAAAGTGGATTCAGCGAGTTTGAATTGATGGAGATGATTGGGTTTTGTAACCCCTGTAAGAATTTTGTGCCTTATTATGAACATGAGGGAACAGGCAAGAGGATTGATGTGAAATACGGGCCTACATTAAATATGGGCCGGTGGAAAAAAGTAAAAGACAAAGGATTAATACAAAATCCTTATGATAGGTTTGTTCCAAGAAATGAGCGCGGCGCACATATATGCGGAGTGAACTTATCCAGCAGATTTACCCTATATCCGGGAGGCGAAATATCTGCTTGCAACGGAGGTTATGCCAGACGAGTATGCTTTGCAAATATTAATGAGGGGTATGATAATTTTGTTGAGCAATACCAGCAAGTCTTAAAATCCCTTAATCAATTTTATCAACAGAAATTAGGTCAGATAATGCAAGGCAAGCAAAATACTTGGTTGTGTGAAATGCCTGACTTGTATGACAAAATTTTTGAATTTAAAGGATAGTGCATTTAATAAGGGATTCTGAATAGGCGCTTATTCTTAGTCACGTCTTCATCAAATAAATGATTATCTCGAACATTGTATTAATCCAGTAAAATCTTGATGAAATCAGGCGAGAAAGTTCGTAAAGGCAGATGTTTATGGAGTCATTTAAATCTTTTTGGATTGGCCTATCTCATGCTATCGTCGTACTATCTCGCATCTTTTATCCTCGCAGTAAACCCGTCAGGGCCCTCTTCTCTCCAAACCCTGAATCCTTCGCTCACTCCTTTCTTTCTCATCCATGCAAGCGCCGGCTCTACCAATGCATACATCTCATTCTTTTTGTATGTGCCTGCAATCTTGTCAATAAAATGCATTCCGTTCGGGACACTGAGCTTTTCAACTGCCCTTTCTGAAATTATCCTCGCTGCTGCCTCTGATATCGCTTCGCTTGCATATCTTGACTCTATAGGTTTGACGGAATATATCTGGTCTGCGGTCTCTTTTGTCACATAAAGCATAATGATCTCAGAATACAATGCAAGCAGAAGATTGCTGTTTGCAGGGGCGCATATGAACCAGTAATTGAAATCATTTGAACCCTTATTCCACTGCGACACGAACCTGCCGCCTTCATCTGAGCCTGTTTCAGTGTACTTCATGCTCTCTCTGCTGTCTTCACTGTTCACAAGGATCGCCTCAATGATTTCGTAAAAGGCATGCCCGAGGAAAACTCTCCTGTCATAACTATTGCTGAAATCATCTTCCTTGCTGACAGGCGTCCATCTGATCCATCTTCTCTCCAGCTCTGGAAGGCTCTCCAGAAGAAATGAGTAAGCTTTCCTTCCATAATCTTCTGCTGATGCTGCGGCATCCTCTCTTGCAGGCAGGCAATAGAGTTGCGTCTTTGCATAAAGATCATAATCCCCTTCAATGAGCTTTTTATCAAGCACCGCTTCTTGCAGGTGAGGCTGAAGCAGTGTTTCAAGCCTTTTGTATGCAAATGATCCTGAAGGGATATCCACAATAGGCCCCAATCTAGGATAAGATTTCTGTAATTCTTCTGCAGGGATTTTAGGAATCGGTCTTAGAGCGGGATCTATCAAGAATGCCCAGGGATCATAACTGAATCTTGGATGATTTTTCAGCAACGCAATTGCAGATGTTGCAGCCATGCCTGTGATGAAACTCCTTCTTCCGAATATGCCCGGTTCTAGATTTTTCTTGGTTTGCATGTTTTGTATATACTCGATGCACATACTCATTTTATAAATCTTTTTATTTTGATTACTATAAAGTGGTGTTTAAATTCACGACCCACTCACTTTAGGCTGTTCTTTTTGGTTCGTTAGTGTATCCTGCCGACAGTTGTCTGTATTTTATCGTTCTGTATAATCCCGACAACATTATGCTATTTTGTAGAGTTCTATCATAATAATAGTCCGACAGCGTTATGGCATTTTTAATTGTTTCAAAACTGGAAGATTCCAAATTAGATAATAATATAATCCCACAAAAAAGAAAAAGCGCTAAGAAGTTTTAAGCCTCTATAAGAGGTTTCTGCTCAGTTTCAGGGATATCTATTTCCTCTGCTTCCATATTCTCTACATTAGATCTTTTGTCAATCTGGTTTATTTTCTGCGCTTCGCTTATTTTTTCATTCTTGACAGATCTCTGCAGCTCCCTGATAAGCGTCATTGTTGTATTGAGATTCGCTTGTATTGCAGAAATGCTCCTCTCAAATGCCCTTTCCAGCGTCGGGCCATTCAGCTTGTAGCCGATTATGACTTTTCCATCATTGACAAAGCTTGTCTTTGCAATAAGGCCTAATTCTGTCCATCTTCCGAGGTAATCATACATTGTCTGCCTGGATATGCCTGCAAAAAGCCCCATATCCTCGACTGTCATTATGGACAGCTCTGGCTTTTTCTTCCTGTAGGCCTGCTTGGACCTCTCGTAAAGCTCGAGAAGCACATGGTGCATCCTATCTGTCGATCCTTTTTTCCTAGGCAAAAGACCTGTCCTGCTGAGTATAACATTTGCAAGATCATCTGAACTTGGGTTCAGGCCTGGCTCAAAATTTGTCAGTATTATTTTTGTGTCTGCGAAGGTGTTCACCTCCAAGGGTCTTGTTCCTTGATCCCGCCATCAAGGACTACATCCTCACTTCGCTCGGAGTAGTCCGAATAACTTTGGAATTGGTTCAAGTTAATATAGAAATTTGCGCATTTTGCTTTATAAGCCTTTGGGAATTTCCCGACAAATTGCAGAAATAAGCCAGTAATCTTTCAGTGTTGATTAAAGGTTTTAGCACTAGTCTTTCTTGTATCATTCAGATCTGATCTGCTGATATAATCAACTTTTCTAAGCTCATCCATAACACCTATTGCGTCTTCAATAGTTCTAAAACTTAATGAGACATTGCCCTTATCAGGTTTTTTATGAGTAACCACCTTCAATGGGTTATAACCTTTAGCAAGATCTCTCAGCTCATCAGAATGGTCTTCTCTCTTTCTCTTGTGATGTATATCAATAGTGTACATATCATATTGCAGAAATCAATTTATATATAATTCTTTTGCTGAATACGTAACATATCTTCAGAGGTTTTAGCACTAGGGATAATTTTTTATATGACCTAGATATGCTCAATCTTATGGGTTTGGGTTACATATGTGAGGAAGGAGAACATGAGCTGACTGCTGCACAGCGCTCTTTTCTTGATGGAGTTACAAGACCAGAATTGCATATGGACATTTATCTTAGAATGACTGGCCAGCCAGATTATCAATCTCCTGAAAAGCAGATAGTTCCTAATAGAGAAATGGATTAGAGAATATATGTCAGAACTTCTAAACTTCTCTTAAAGGTTACTAGCAGAATTGATTACAGGCCATTACAGGCATCTTCTCGTAGAAATAGGGGTAAGTAGTGGGTGAAAAAGGCATGTTCTGGCTGAAAATTCCAGTTTATTTTTTATTCGGGAAAATGCCAAATCTTAGCTTTGCGAGAAAATTAGAGATTCGGAAATCATACCGAAAGAAGATATGCTTTTCCGCACTAACTGGCTGATTTGGAGATCATGCCGAATAATTTTCCAAAACAAGTTTGAGGGGTCTGGAATGAGGAAGCCAGGGGGAACAGCCAAAGATTGGAAAGGATGAAGGAATGGGGGTGTTTGAGGGCACGTTAAGGGATTATGACGACAGGACTGGACTGGTATAGGGTTCTGTGAGAAATAGGGTTCTGTGAGAAAACCTGTACCCCCTCATCCATAGCTGATTCCAAAAAATATTTAAGTCAATTTATCTATCAGAGTGTTATGGGTGTGGAAGAGAAGGCTATAATCACTCCTGGGGCTCCAGAGTGGGGTGAATTAATCAAACGATTAGGCTTCAATCTGCCAAAGAAATTGATAGCTGAAGCTCCAAGATATGACCTGACTCCAAGAGAGGTCCACATTGCAAGAAGGGGGTATTATGGAGGTTATCATGCCCATACTCTTTACAGGAGAGGTTCAACATTCAAGAGATCAGGTCACTTAATAACATTATATGATAGCATCTTCTATATACAGGAGCATGGCTGCAGTGGAAATGCTCTTTTTGATGTAAAACGGGTTATGAACTCCCTGATAGATGAGTTAGGGGAAAGGCTTGAATTTCTTTTCAAGAACATACCTTATGAGCAGCTTCAGCTGCCTGCGAAGGAGGCTATAAAGATGATAGATATTGAAACCTTGTCTTCTAGGTACATAAAAATAGATAATCATCAGCCATAATAGGCATTATGCATATTGATATATTCTTTGTTAGATAAGATGTTCAGTACAGAATTCACCCCCTAAGTTTATAAATAGGCCCTTATTCTTTTATGTTGATATGGGAGAATTCCACAGAGACAGCAAAAGGGAAAGAAAGCCCGAAGGAAGATTCGGCAGCAGGCCGGAAAGAAGCTTCAGTAGAGATGGCGGCAGAACAAGCAGGCCAAGCTTCAGC
>JAPLZS010000126.1 GCA_026394915.1 Candidatus Woesearchaeota archaeon
AGTCTGGGGCTTTGATGAATATATGGCAATGGTCCCTATAATAATAGATTCAGAGAATTCAGAAGAAACAAGAAAAGAGGCGCTTGACTGTTTCAATGAATTGAAAGATGTGCTGAAAGGTAAGCAAAAAATACTGCAAACAATCCCTAGATTCAAAGAAAAATTTAGCGGAGTGCTTGACATGTCTCCTGAAGAGATATATAATCATGTAATAAATATAGTAAAAGAAAGAGATAATGAGAAGTGAGGTCAAAAAATGGAATTGTTTGCTTCAGAATTCAAGGAGAATGTCAGGGAGTCTTTCAGGAAGATGAAGACAGACATAGTCGAGCTGAGGAACAGCGTCAATGAATGGATTGTATTCTTAAATTCTAACCAGCGCGAGATGAAGCGCAAGATATATGAGCTTGACAGGAGGCTCAGGGAGCTTGAGATGGAAAGGGTTGCTGAGATGGTCAAGGTCAATAAGGAGTGAACTATCTTTCCTATCTTTCTTTTGCAAGGTCAGCATACTCAGGGATGATGTCTGCTGTGAAGCTTTTCATGCCTTCTTGGGTTTTCCTGTTTGAGAGCAGCTCCTTTATCACATCAACCGGAAGCGTTGCAATGTGGGCTCCTGCAAGAGCCGCCTCTCTCACCTGCCTTGCATTCCTCAGGCTTGCTGCAAGGACCTCTGATTTTATCCCCTGTTTCCTGAAAATATCCGCTATCTGCCTGACAAGGTCAATGCCTGAGACAATACCATTGTCATCCAGCATACCTTTGCCATTGCGTATGCCCTCTGCAGGGAAATAGTCTGACTTGCTGAATATGACGCCACTTTCCTTTCTTATAGAATCATCAATCCTTCCTGCAAAAGGGCTGACAAAACTTGCGCCTGCCTTTGCAGCAAGCAGGGCCTGCTCTGGAGTGAATATGAGAGTGCAGTTGACTGGTATGCCTGCTGCAGACAGCGTTTTTACAGCCCTGATCCCCTCGAATTCCCTTCCATGCTCTGCCTCGAATGATGTATTGACAGGTATCTTTATGCAGACATTGTTCGCTATTGGATTGAACATCCTGAACAGGCTTTTTCCCTGTTCGACCATTCCTTGATAATTGTATTCGGTCACTTCAATGCTCACAGGAGTGCCCTTTGCTGTCCTAAGGATGCTCTCTATGTACTGGCGCATGTCTATCTCCTGGCCTTTCTTCTTCAGGTCCTCGACGGCCTTCTTTATCAGCGAAGGGTTTGTGGTGACTCCGTCAATTATTCCAGAGCTGTACGCATGCTCTATCTCGTCAAGCTTTGCAGAATCTATGAATATCTTCATTGAACACCCCTTATGGCCCTTATGAAAAGGATTGGAAAAGGAGTTTATAAAATTAGCGGAGAGAGTCCGTAAGATTCACGGAAGAACAGGATGATTGCAGAAGATTTGAATAATTTGGATACACTGTTCATAAATATTAATAAACATCCATTGTTTCCAATTCTCCGAGGTGGTATCATGCCGATTGTAACAATAGAGACATGGCCTATGGACAAGGCCCAGAAACCAGAGCTGATGAGGAAGATCACAGACGTATTCACAGGAATGGGCATCCCTGCCCAGGCAGTCACTGTGCTGATCAAGGAGACAAGCCTTGACAACTGGGCCAGCGCAGGAGAGCAGCACTGCGTGAAGTTCAAGGATCTGAAGAGATAAAAGATAGATCAAGAGATAGGCCTTAAGAATTAAATAAGTAGTATTTACTACTTAAAAAAGATAAATTTATAAATAAATTAAATTTAACTAAGAAAATGAGTGCTCCAACACTAGAACATCATATTGAAGTTGCATTTGAGCTGTATGTAAAAGATTTTGATGGTGTATGTCTTGATGAAGAAGAACAGATCTACAAGATTGGGAATCGCAAAGATGTTAAAGGAAACTTGATGAAGGATCAGCAATTTGAAGGTTATTCTTCTGCACTGGTTGGGTATCCAACACCTGAAAAATATCATGAAGGCTTGATGCGGGAAAGACCAAAACTAGGCATTTTCAGGGGTAATGAAGTCAGAGCAGAAAAACATTCCATCAAAGGACAAGAAGAAAACAGGAATATGAACGATTATCTATACAATGTAATGACAGAAAAGTTTAGAGTTGGCTGGGAAAAGGGACTCCTCCGAAAAGATGATTATTCTAGAACGATTGATCAGAACCAAAAACCTACACCGCATCTACGCCTATTGCATTGAATTCTAGTTAGTAGCGTGATCAACAGAAATAAAAACAACAATAAAAAAAGAATTATTTACTTAGATTGTATCAGATGCTTACTCTGTAGCTGGTCCGACATTCTCTGCTTTTGGGCCTCTCTCTCCCTGGCCTACATCAAAAGTGACATCATCGTTGTCTGCTATTGTTGCGCCTTCTTTAAGCCCTGATTTGTGCACGAAATACTCTTTGCCGTCCTCTCCAGCTATGAAGCCGAAGCCTTTCATCCTGTTAAAAAACTTTACTTTTCCTTTCATTTTACTAAACCTCGCTATGCTTATATATATAGTGTTAAAGAAATGGGGCTCTTTATAAATGCTTGGTTTTTGGCATCTTTCAAGAATGAGTTTTAGTGGACTATAATAATAAAGTGGACTATAATAATAACAAAAAACATATTAATCCCCTTACCTCTCTCAAAAGATGGTTAGGGAAATTGACGGCAGGATTATACTGAGGGCATGCTTGGATAGTATATTAAACGGCCAGGATATAGACAAGAATGTTTCAGATGCAGAAAAAACGCTGAGAAAGTATGCGAATTTCGCACAAAGCACACAGGATTTCCTGAGGACAAGGCCTGGTTCGAGATTTCTTGAGGAAACGCTTGAATATGCGGATCTGCCCCATATCGGCCATTATCAGGGAAACAGAAGAGTTGAAGGAGCATATAGGGTCATCGCTTTCCAGCAGAATGGCCATTCATCTTCAAAGAAGAAGACCTTACAGAAGCTGAAATGGTTGAGAAAATAGCAAAGAGAAAGAAAGTCGATGAAGAGGCTCTGCGCGTGATGACTATGAATATCCTAAGGAGGGATTACCTGGGTGGGCCAATCGAGAATTCTGGTGAAGTGATAGATGAAGAGATGAGAACTCTTGATTTTTATGCCCTTGAGCATGTCGATATTGTCAAAGAGAAGCCAAGAGTTGTGCTCGGATTTGAGCTGCCTGCATTTCCTGTAAGGCAACGCGAAACTATTTATAGAAAAGATTCTGCATAGGCTTCCAACAAATTCTTTAATCTATATAATCTCAGAATCACTCAATTTCCAGTGCTTTCATAATCTTATCAAGCTTCTTGTTTATCTTTGCAAGCTCATCTGAAGAATGTGAAGATGAAGAACTTTCTGATGAGGATGATGAACCTGACCTTGAAGGATAAGCCTCATTCTTCCTGTAGCAGTCGCTGCAGTACACTGGCTTGCTGCTTGTAGGTTTGAATGGCAGCATGCACTCTTTGCCGCACTTGTCGCACACTGCTGGGTGCATCTCCAATGGAGTCCTTCTTTCTCCCCTGTCTGACCTGCCTTCCTCTCTCCTGAAGCCCGGCCTGCGGTCATTTTCTCCCCTGTCTCTGC
>JAPLZS010000065.1 GCA_026394915.1 Candidatus Woesearchaeota archaeon
CCACCACCCCGCTTTGGGCCTAATAAGCCCAAACGGGTTAATATATCTTATGGAAAAGAAGAGATTTAGGACAGAGCCTCTGCCACAATAATCTTTTTAAATGCCCTAAAAACACGCTAAAGAAAGCGCGAGCTGAAAAGAGTTGACAAAAGAAACAATACCCAGAGGATGTTTCCTCTGCCACAGCGACATCATAGGGAACAAAAACGTAAAGTATTTATGTAGAAAATGCAATGTTCTATTCCAGTTTAACATGATAGGCTTGTATATAGGCAGGTTCCAGCCATTCCACAGGGGCCATCTTATGGTCGTCAAGAATGCGCTGAAAGAAGTCAAATCAATAATAATAGTCCCTACTGTGCCTTTGAAAGCAGGGGAGAATGACCCTTTTTCTGCAGAGAACAGGGCAGCCATGATAAAGGCTGCACTTGACAGGGAAGGCATAAATAATTATGAGATTGTAATAATAAAAGACATCCCTTCTGACGCAGATTACGTCAATCATGTGAAGAGGCAGGTGAAACCATTCAATGTTGTCTTTGTCGGAGAGAACAGGCTGAATGGCATGCTTTTCAGCGATGCAGGCTACAAGATAGGCATATCAAAGAGATTCCTTGACATAAGCTCGACAGAAGTGAGGAAGAGGATGAGAGAAGGCGGCAACTGGAAGGAGCTTGTGCCAGAAGGCGTTGCTGACTACATAAAGAAGCATGAGCTTGTGAAGAAAGTGCAGGGCCCAAGAAAACTTTAAAAGACTGCATGCATGATCACAGCAAAGAGGTGAGATGCGTCCTTTCGGCGTTTCTTTTATGTTTAGTTCTCGCTTAGTGATTAGTTTAGGAAGAATAAAAAAAGAAAAAATATCTGGATTACACTATCTCCTACTATCCGAGAGATGACGCGCCAGCTCCTTCCCGTAGACAATCGCAGAGGTGAAAGGATATCCTGGGAATCTTCCGTTGTTCTTCGATCCGTTCGCCTGGCATTCTCCGACTGCGAAGAGATTCCTGCACCCTTTGACCTCGCCGAGATAGTTGGTTTCGATCCCTCCGCTTGTGTAATGCACGCAGGGAGTGATCTCTTCCCTGCGGCTTCCGCTCACGAAATAGACCTGCGATCCTCTGGCCCTGCATTCGTCAGCCTCAGCAAGGAGCAGATGGAATATCTCATGGTACCTGTCTTCCTTTATCATGCTCCGGATCTTCTTGTTGAAGACAAAACGGCCTCTCTTGTCCACAAAATCTCCCTTCTTGGCATCTTTGCCTATCAGGATCCTCCTGCCTCTATCATAACCGAAAGGATGGGTAAATATGCAATCTAGATTTATTATATTCCCTCCGTTCATCCTGACCATATCAAATATACTATAATTTTTGTACCTGAAGTTGTCAGTGTTATCAAATGAACCGGCGTAACCTCCTGTCGCAATGACAAGCTTGTCAGTCTT
Source organism: Candidatus Woesearchaeota archaeon (assembly GCA_026394915.1). Lineage (GTDB taxonomy): Archaea > Nanobdellota > Nanobdellia > Woesearchaeales > UBA12501 > WJJV01. Next base: position 1,448 of record JAPLZS010000065.1, read on the forward strand.
TACAGTCTTCTCGCCGTCAGGAGTCCTCAGGCTGACCTCAAACCTGTCTTTATCTCTTGTAAAACCCAGCAGCCTCACATCTGTCTTTATGTAAGGTATCTTCTTCTGGATCCTTTCGAGGATCACAGGACCTCCTCTTCGCCTGCCTGAGGGGATAACTCCGAAACTTCTTGGAATATACCCTATGGACAGCTCGTCCAATAGCTCTGTGACATAATGTGTCCTCATATAGACAAAGTTCATCTTCTCCCTGTCCTCGCCTAGCTGAGAGACACTTCTCCTGACAATCTCCTCAAGACCTTCGGGGGATATCACCCTGCAATGCCCGTAACTGAAAGATGAGGTGTTCCTCATCGGGCTTTTCTGATCCGTGAATATCAAATAGTCTAAGAAGGGGTGCATATGGTAAGCAAGAGCGCTGCCAGCTATGCCTGACCCGACTATGATAACCTCATAGCTGTCGCCAAATAGAATGAACATCACTCTTTTCAACAGATCGCCTTCTAGGTCCGGAAGATATCCCGCATGGTCCGCATGTCATCTCAATCACTCCGCGTTTTATGTCCGCCGACTTTATTGTATGAAATCTTTAGAGCTCTGAATAGCCAGATGAAAAATAAATATTACAGATATTTCACAGATTCAGATTGATATGGCTACTGCCAGAGCCCGGAAGAAATCTTTGATAGAATTGTATCTAATAAAAATAATTCAGAAATGCCACGCTGAATGATTGTTGCTGCTCATAATCACTAGAAAATGATGTTTGTATATAAATTTTTCTAAAAGAATCAGAATGAATCTTTTATCCTTCCGAAAAATCCCTTGTCTTCTTTCTCACTCTCTTTCTCGAACTCTTCAAGCAGCTCTTTCTGATTCCTGCTCAGCCTGCTTGGGACGCTTATTATGGCCCTCACTTTCAAGTCCCCTGTTCCATAGCCTCTTAAGTTAGGGATTCCTTTTCCTTTCAGCTTGAATATGGTGTTTGACTGTGTACCTTGTGGAATCTTCATCTTTGCATTTCCATCAAGCGTAGGAACGTCCACTTCTCCACCCAAGGCAGCTGTTGAGAAATTTATAGGAAGGTCCATGTGAAGGTCATCTCCCTCTCTTTCAAAGATCTTGTGCTTCATGACGTGCACTCTGATGAAAAGATCTCCTGAAGGCCCTGCTTTCTCTCCTGCCTCTCCTTCGCCAGATATCCTCAGCTGGGTCCCGTTGTCAACTCCTGCAGGGATATCAATTTTTATCTTCTTCGTCTTCTCCACAACGCCTGTTCCCCTGCAGCTCCTGCATGGATTCTTTATGACTGTCCCTTCTCCATGGCATTTGCTGCATGTCGAGACTGTTGAGAATATTCCGAATGGTGTCCTTCTTGTCTGTCTTGATGACCCTGTTCCCCTGCATTCATCGCAGGTAACTGAATCAGAGCCGCCTTTTCCATCGCACTCATCGCATCTCTGCATCTTCGGAAGCGTGATATGCTTCTCTGCGCCTTTTGCAGCTTCCTCAAGATTTATTTCAATCTCATATGCAAGATCAGATCCTCTTCTTTGGCCTCTTCTTTTCCTTCCACCCTGGTTGAACATCCCTCCTCCAAAGAAACCATCAAAGATTGAGTCAAAGTCAAACTCAGAGCCCTGTCCCTGCCTCATGAAGTCAGAGAAATCAAATCCTCCTGTTCCGCCCTGGAATCCGGAGAAATCTGCTGTTCCGAACTGGTCATACTGCTGCCTCTTTTGGTCGTCTCCAAGCACTGCAGCTGCCTCATTTATCTCCTTGAACTTGTCAGCAGAGCCGGATTCCTTGTTGATGTCAGGATGATATCTCTTGGCCAGCTTCTTGTAGGCTTTCTTTACATCCTCCTTTGAAGCGTTCTTTTCAACGCCCAGTATCTTATAGTAGTCTTTGGCCATGTTATTAGTTATACTGTTATTTTTATTATCTTGTTATCTCATCTTTTTGTTTATTTATTTTTGTTTTTCCCTTGTGTACTTCACAATCTTCCTGAATAATTCCTCGACAAACTCAGGCTCAAGGTCATGATGCTTTGCAATGGCTTTTGCATTTTCACTTACATCTCTTTCCCTTGCCCTGTCAGTTATTCTTAAACCTTTGCTTTTCTTGAGCTTTCCGAGCTTCTTTCCAATGACCACTCTGCCTGAAAGCAGTTTTATTATCTTGCTGTCTATGCTGTCTATTCTCTTTCTCTGTTTTCGGATCTCTTTGTGTTTCCTTCTTTTTTCATCCATTTTCAACATACTCTTTTAGTTTTTCTGGATCCAATCTTATTATATTAAATACCTCTTTCTCAAAATCAAGAAATAACTGCTCTGCTTCATTTGTCCTCGGGCCACGAAGATGAGGATATCTTTTCTTCCCATACTCAAATCTTTCATGCAGCGTAACAATACTATCTTCCCTGCATTTCTTGTCAGAATAATTGACAAGCTTCTCTTCCCAGGTTTCCAGGCCATTGTCAAGTATTGCATTGAAACAATGCTTCTTTATGATTTTGCCTATCTTAGGATGGTGGCCTTTCTCAAGCAGTATCTTTTCTGTCATCTCTCCGTGGCCTGGCTTGTCAAGAGTGGGTATCTTGTCAAGGTCGTGCAATAACGAGGCCCTGTCAACTAACTCAACATCAATCTCTATTCCTTTTTCTCTGAGCTTCCTGGCCAGGAACACAGCTACCTTGTTCACGCAAAAAGAATGTCTCCTGACATTGTCCGGCACCTTGTACTCATCAAAGAGCTCGATGCATTGCTGGTGTGTTGGGAGGTTCATTTATATTGTCTCACTTCTTTCTCATTTCTTTTTTCCTTTCTTTTCATGGTTTTCTTTCTTCTTGTCCTTTTCCTCGCCTTCTACCTCAAAATCAGCATCGACAGTGTTATCATTGTTGCCATCATTGCCGCTTTCTTCGCTGCCATGATTGTTTCCTGCACCAGACTGCTGCCTTGCTGCCTGCTCTTTCTGGACCTTGCTGTAAAGTTCTGTGCCGAGCTTCTGCAGCTCTGAGTTTATCTCGTCCATCTTTACCTTTATCTTGTCTGAATCTTTCTTGTCA
>JAPLZS010000150.1 GCA_026394915.1 Candidatus Woesearchaeota archaeon
AATTTAATAGAAGAATATTAGAGCTTATAGATCAAAGACAAAGAGAAACCAAATTAAAAAATAGGGCATATTATAATGAACATGGTTTGAAATATGTTGAAACAAAAATAGAGAAGTTAGAACCAAAAAAATTGAATACTCAAGAAATTGAAAAAGAGAATACACAAAAAAGATTAAAATCCCCATCTGAAGATATTTTTGTGTACTCTACAGAGGACTTTATAAAAGATTGTTCTATACTTACAAAAGAGTTATGCACTGCAGATGATAATACTACAAGATCAGATTTAGATATTTTACTTGCAATTAATACTGTTAAAGCAAGAATACATCATATCGATTTTTTCGGACAAGAACAAGAAGTTGATTTTTGTGCTATTGGTTCAGGTTCTGCATATGTGGAATCATTTTTAAAGAGATTCTGGTCTGAGAGTATGACAATTGAACAAATAATAAGATTATGTTTCTTCTGTATATATTATGTTCAAGATTTAAAATTAGATTCTGGTGTGGGTATGGAAGGAGGAGTTTTTCCAGATTATCTGGTTATTACGCATGATGGGCAGATTGCATTTTGGAAAGATTTAGAGAAAGCAGAGGTCAGAGATGGGTTATATGCTGATTTACGGACAAAGATAGATACTTTTAAAACACAAATAGATAATCTAAACTTTTGATATTATTTCTTTGAGGATAACTTTGTGAGAAAGCACAGCAAGATAGGAATGACGCCAGCACAGAAGGCAGGGATTGAGATAAAAGAAGGGATAAAGGAATTGTTGGTAAGAAGCTTAAATTAACAAGATTTTTTTGTTATGGGTTTAGCATTACTTTGAAAACATCCGACATCATTAGGAACACATTTACAATCTCCTGCATAAGAACAAATTCCAATGTCTCTATATTGAAAACCACTTGTGCATTCACTCCATTTAATATTTTCACAACTCCATTCACAATCTATTTTTTGACCTTCATTGGTTTGTCCACTTATTCTCTCATAGATATAAAATCCAGTTATGATTACAAAAGCTATAGCTAATCCTTTTATAATTGCAAGTTCCACTTGTGATTTTTTATTCATCATTTTTTGGGATTATCCAATCTACCTCTTATATAGTTTATATCACTTTCTAATTTATTAATCTTTCCATTGATATTCTGGTTATTCTCTATTAAATCCATTTTATGCCTTATTTGAGTGATTTGATTATTAAAAGATAAATGTTCTGCCCTATTTTTTATCCATCTCTTTTCTCTTTGTTCTAAAAACCTTATACAGAAGAAGATTATCAACATTATAACAATCATGCCAGAACCTATAATTACCGTCTGAAATCTATATTTATCACCAGAAACACTCAAAACTCCAAAAATTATTGTGACTATAAGAGGTATACATGCTGTTATCAACCATTCTTGTTTTTTTGAATCTTCCCCCATAGGGTATTAGCACTAACCAGTAGTTTAAAAATATTTCTATATCTCCCGATCATGCGTCACACTCAAAGCGACAGCCGATAACGAGACAGAACCTAAACATTTATATATAAGTATTTTTATATGTAATTAAGACAGTATAAATATAAGTATAGGATATGTTGACCCCCTGAAAAAATGGCAGACAAAAACGGGCCTGAGATAAAGAGAAAATTATACAGGAGAGGCTCTTCTTTTGAGACAACAATACCCATGCCGATTCTTTTCCAGCTTGATACTTCAAAAAAACATGATGTAGTCTTCAAGCTGGACAAGAAACTGGATAAGTGGTTCATAGAGTTTGAAGAGGAGAAATCAGACAAATCAGGAAAAAAATAGGAAGAGAGGAGGAAGCAAGATGGAGATGATATTTCACGGCGCAACAAAAGAGGTGGGAAGGAGCTGCATTGAGGTCGTCACAGGGAGCGGGACAAGATTCCTTTTTGATGCAGGGATAAAATTAAGCGAACATGGCACAGAGATGCCCTCCAGAGTGCAGGATGTGGGGGGCCTTAAGGCAATCTTCCTCAGCCATGCGCATCTTGACCATACAGGATACCTTCCTGCGCTGGATTTCCAGGGCCTGAAATGCCCTATCTTCACTTCAGAGCCTACAAGCGAGACATCAAAGATGCTTCTCATTGATTCATTCGGGATAGGAAGGATGAAGCATGAGGATCTCGGCTACAAGAAAGAGGACATCGGAAAAATCATGTCATGGATGAGGAAAGTGAAGCTTGAAAAAGAAGGGTCTGTTCAGGATGTTGATTTTGAATATTTCTCTGCAGGCCACATACCCGGCTCTGCATCAATATTAGTTGAGACAAAAGACCTGGAAAAGAAGAGGATAGTCTATACAGGAGACATAAAGACAACAGAGACAAGGCTCCTTGATAAGGCTGAGCTTTCAACTGAAAAGCTCGGAGACATTGATGTGATGATAACAGAGGCAACATACGGAGACAGGGATCATCCTGACAGGGAAAAAGAGGAAGACAGGCTGATTGAGAGCATAAAGGCGGCAGTCGAGAACAGAGGCTCTGTGCTTATACCTGTCTTTGCAGAAGGCAGGGCGCAGGAGATTGCAATGATACTTAACAAGAACAAGATAGACTTTGGAGTTCCTGTCTACATGGATGGCATGTCAATTGAGGCGACAAAGATAATCCAGCAGCATCCTGAATCTGTCAAGGACATTAAGAAGCTGAACAGCGCGATATCAAGGATGAATATGGTCAAAGGAAGGATGCAGAGAGAGAAGATAATGAAGGACAGGGGGATTTTCATAACAACATCAGGCATGCTGACAGGCGGGCCCATAATGACCTATCTCAGGAATTCCTATAATGACAGCAGCACATCAATACTTCTCACAGGATTCCAGGGAGAGCATACAAACGGAAGATTATTGCTCGATGAAAAAAGCGTTTTCATAGACGGCTGGAAGACAAAAGTCAGCTGCAATGTGGAGAAATTTGATTTCTCAGCTCACTGCGGCCAGAAAGAGCTGAAGGAGCTCATGAAGAAGATAAGCCCTGAAGAGGTGATAGTGCAGCATGGAGATCCAGAAGCAGTGGATGCTCTTGCAGAGATAGCGGAATCAATGGGGTTCAAGGCGCATGCTCCTGAGATGGATGAAAGGATAACGATAAAATAAGACAGTTAAGTCAAAAGAATGAAAGAAATGAAAAAAAGGGATAACAAAACAGGGGTGTAAAAAGTGAATAAGAATTTTGCAGAGATGGTCAGTTCATTGGATATAGAAGAACTGATAAAAGTAAAGAGAGATCTGGACAATGGAGGGGGCTCTGTTGCAAGGATAGTCAATGAGAAGCTCAAGGAGAGAGCCAGGAGAGAGGATTCATTCTGCTGCGTGTGCAGCTCAAGGATAGATCCTTTTTCAGTCTCAAAGTTCACACTGACTTTCGGGCCAGATGACATGAACAAGAGCGCTTCATTCTGCGCAATGGACTGCATGGAGCATTTCATCAAGAACCTGAAGGAGTTCTGGGTCGAGGAGAACCAGACTTTCATAAAAAGGAAGAAGAGCGAGAACTAGAGACCGGGCATACAATCTGAATATGGAATTTTACAAGAAGACAATAACAGAATCGTTTGCAGAGCTTGAGACAGGCGAGAGGGGCCTCTCAAACAGCGATGCTGCTGGAAGACTGTCTAAGCATGGATATAACATAACCAAAGTAAAGGATGGCGTGCATCCTTTTAGGATATTGATTGGCCAGTTGAACAGCCCATTGATATGGATCCTTATACTTGCCGCATTTGTCTCTTTTCTTTTAGGAGAAACTGTTGATGCTATTGTTATCGGGGTAATACTTATCATAAACACGATGATAGGTTTTGCGCAGGAGTACAAGGCAGAGAAGTCCATTGAAGCATTGAAGAGGCTTGATTCTCAGAAAGCCATTGTGATAAGGGATGGCATAGAAAGAGAGATAGATGCTTCTTATATCGTTCCAGGAGACATAATAATGCTGAAGACAGGCGACAAAGTGCCTGCTGATGCAAGGCTGATAGAAGCAATAAGCCTTCAGGTACAGGAATCCATGCTAACGGGAGAGTCTGTCCCTGTCAAGAAGAATCTTTCTGTGTACAATAAGGATCTTGAGTTGGGCGACAGGAAGAACCTGCTGTATTCCGGCACTATAATCACAAATGGAAGGGCAAAGGCGGTTGTCACAGAGACAGGGATGAGGACAGAGAAGGGAAAGATTGCTTATATGATACAAGAGGCAGAAGCAGATCCTACTCCATTGCAGAAGCAGCTTAAAT
>JAPLZS010000202.1 GCA_026394915.1 Candidatus Woesearchaeota archaeon
GATCCCATTATGCCGAGGCCTATGTTTATTGTGTGGCCCACGACCAATACGAGTATACCTCCGATTATGCCTATCATGCCTGATGCGAACATCTTTCCTGCAAGGTCATTTATGACAGCTGCAAGTATCACAGATGCTAGACCCACTGCCATAAGCCTTGCGTAAGACATCATCTGGCTGAATATTGAAGGCAGCTCTATTATCCCCTTTGCGCCCTCTCCAAGATATATCATCACAATGGATAATCCTATCACTATGAATCCTGCAAGCCTGGGCACAAGCATATAGCCTGTGTTCGGCATCATTATCTCTATGTTCATGTAGTTCAAGGCGACCATTGCAACTCCTATCTGGAGAACTATCCAGCTGATCTTCTCAAGGAATGCTTTTACAAATCCATGATGCCTGAGCTCATTGTAGAATCCTACCAGCAATCCGACATTAAGGTGAGCTGCGCCTATTGCAATGGCTATAACCATGAGCTGTTTTGGCTCCTCTGCTCTTGCAATCAGCCTTGGAAGTTCGTGACCAAAAATATTTTCAAGCCCGAATATCTCTCCAAATACGAATCCGAATATTATTGAGACTATTGAAGCAAGTATCATTGCATCAACAAGCATCTTCATGTCTTTTCCGAGTTTTTTCCTGAGGAAGATGAACAATGCAAGTGTGACTAATCCATACCCCACATCTCCGAGCATGAATCCGTAGAATATCGGGAAGGTAAGGAACATTATGAAAGTTGGATCAACCTCTCCGTACTCCGGAAGAGTGTAAAGGTCCATGAACCATTCAAACGGCTTCACAAAAGAGGGATTCTTCAGCTTGACAGGAACCTCATCATGCTCTCCTACCTTCTCTGCCTTGAGGTATATCTTGCCTGAAGTTACATGATCAAGCTCATTGATTGTGCTGTCAAGCTTCCTTGCTGGAACCCATCCGTTTATGAAGAATGCATCGTCTGTTGCCCCGAACTTAAGCGGAGCCTCGAGCTTCTCTGCCTCTATTGACAATGCGTTCTCAATATCTATGAGATATCCTGATTTTTCCCTTCTTATCGCTTCAACATCTTTCTTCAATGATAAGATGTCCTTCTCAACAGAAGACGCCTCCTGATTGAGCCTTGAAAGCTCCTTTGATGCGCTTCCTTTCGTGCCTCTGCCTCTTATCGAGCCGAGATCGATCTCAGAGAATCCTCTTGCTGACAGCAGATTGTTTATCTCCTGCCTTGAAAGCTTGTCAAAGAACAGTGCTATTGTTGTCTTGCTGCTGTCTGCCTTGTTGCGGGATGAATATATCTTGTATTTCTTTGTTATCTTCTTCAATTCTACGTCAATGTCCCTGATGTTATCGACTGTTCCTAACAGCAGGTCGATCGATCCGTACTCATCAAGAGAATCCATGTCGATTCCAAGCGAAGAAATCTCCCTTGTGACCTCTTTCTTATCTTCTATTGCCCTTAGGTTGTCAGCAAGATCTTTCTGCCTGGAGGATATTCCGATTATCTTTTCATTCAGCGCATCTATGCTCTTCTTTATGGGGCTCAGATTGTATGCTGAGATCCTGCTATCTGCTGATCTTTTATTATGACTTGTATAGTTTGGATCAATTCCTAAGAAAGAGCAGATTGCCCTTGTCTTTACAAGGATATCTGATACTTCCTCGGATTCCTTCAATGGGCTACCTATGTCAAGTTCATCTGTCTTCTTGTGCTCGACAATATGATATATTTTCCTCTTATGAAGTATCTCGATTACCTCTCTTGACAGGCTCTTTGGCCCGATTATCGTCAATTTTGACATCTTTTCTGGCTTTAACATTATCTTACCTTATCTTCTTTTATCTGTTCAGATCACTCCATATGTTCTCTTCCAGCTTCTTGAGTATGAATGATTCTGTCTTGCTGAGATTGGACTTTGCCTTGTCTGCCAGCCTTTCTGCGTCAGAATTTCCTCTCTCTGTTATGCTCTTCCTTGTCTTTTCAAGATCAATGAGCTTGCTCTTCAGCTTTGCCTCTTTTTCCTTTTCCGAGTATTCCTGGGCCTGGCTCAATCTGCTGAGAGCGTCATGCCTTGCCTTGCTGACAAGCTCTGCTTTCCTTGCTTCTGCATCCTCTATGATCTTCTTTGCCTTTTTCTCTGCTTCCCTTATTTCTTTTAGCACATCATCCA
>JAPLZS010000116.1 GCA_026394915.1 Candidatus Woesearchaeota archaeon
GTAACAACAACAATAAATCTTGCAAAGGGCCTGGCAGACAAGGGGCATAAGATCTGCATAATCGCGCCAAAGCACAGGAAGATGAAGGAGTTCTCTTACCCTAATGTGACTGTAAAAAGGATAGCAGGGATACCTGCGCTTTTCTATCAGGGATTCAAGATAACCCCCTTATTCAGCATAGCGATACTCAATTATCTGAAAAAAGAGAAGATAGACATTATCCATTTCCAGACTCCGCTTACACTGGGGTTCCAGGCGATCCTTATTGCAAAATTCTTGAAGAAGCCTCTTGTCGGCACATTCCATACATTCATCACAGACGCAGAGTACATAAAACATGCAGGCATACAGAATGAGCTTGCCAGGAAATTCTGCTGGTATTATGTCAAGAATTATTATAACAAATGCAATATGATCACGTGCCCTTCTGAGAGCGCAAAGCAAGAGCTTATGAAGAACGGCTTCATAAAACCGATCAAGGTTATCTCCAATGGCATTGATTTCTCTATCTTTGACAATTCAGGATGGAAAAAGATGAAGAAGAAATATAATCCTAACGGAAAGATCCTGCTGTTCGTCGGCAGGATAGCTTATGAGAAGAATCTTGATTATCTCATTGAATGTTTCGAGCTGGTATTGAAGAAAGATCCTTCGGTGAAGCTGGTCATTGTCGGGGATGGGCCTCAGATAGGAGAATTAAAGACAAAGATAAAAGAATTGGGCCTGTCAGGCAATGTTGTGCTGACAGGAAGGATAGAGCATGACGCTCTTGTCAGATCAGGGATATTCAAGGCAAGCGACATATTCATAACTGCATCTACAACAGAAAGCCAGGGAATATCGACATTAGAGGCGCAGACAAACGGGCTGGTCTGTGTTGGGTTGAATGCAAGAGGGATAAAAGACCTGATAAGGAATAACTATAACGGCTACCTCGTAAAGTATGGCGATAAGCGCAAGTTCGCCAACAGGATAGTCAAATTACTTGATGATGACAAGACTTATGAGAGGATGAGAAGGAACACGCTGAAGGAAATCAGGAAGCATGACATCAAGAGTATAATCAAGGTCTGGGAAGAGAAGTACCTGCATCTGATAGGATAATCATTCCTTGTCATGCAGGGCATAATCCCCGGAAGGGATCTTTCTGAACAGAGATACGAACCATACCTTCCATGTGTTAAAAAGGCCCCTCTTGTCGATCCTCCTACTGGAGCATTCGACTTTCATCCTGCCGTCCATCTTGGTGATGCATCCGAACTTGCCTAGTTTGATTGTCAGGTAGTAGTCCTCGACGACGAAATGGTCGAATCCTCCTGCCTTTTCAAAAACCTCTCTCTTGATTGCCATGTTGTTCGCTATAAGCATCGGCTTGCCGAACCAGGTGAGCGCAGTGCAATAGTAGAATATTATGTAAGAAAAGGTATTAAGCACAAATCTTTTGGCGGGGTTCTTGTTCTCGTAAAGGTCTACTCCTGAGATTACAGAGAGTTTCCTGTCTCTGAAAGCATCGTTTATGCTTTCAATCCAGCTTCGGACAGGTACAGAGTCAGCATCGAGGAAAGCGATTATCTTGCTCTTCGCTTTCTTGGCCCCATAGTTCCTA
>JAPLZS010000001.1 GCA_026394915.1 Candidatus Woesearchaeota archaeon
TCTGGATCAAGGCTGATGTAGCCTCCATGGGCGCCTATCAATTTCACTGCTTCTAACCCTGTCTTTGATATGCATTCCTGGACAAATGCCCTCAAGGGCTGCATCTCTGTGGGCGTCTCCTCTGTTATCTGGGGGATCTTCTCGATCTTGACCTGGCCTGACCTGAAGAACACGATTGCAACAACAGAGAATAAGATTACAACACCTATGAGTATGAATAAAGTTGTCTGGGCTTTCTTTTTTTGCATCATGACCCCTTTTTTAAACCCTTGCCTCTTTTTAAAATATCCAAATATATGCTCATGATATGAGGATATGCTTAAATATATATTTTTTTATTGAAAATCGCGCAGGGATTGCACAATTTTCAAGACTAAAAACTCGCCTATCGATGCAAGGAACGCTAAACCACGGGCTTTAGTCAACTAATAATAAGATAGGCGAGTTTTTATTATATAAATCTTTCTGTTTTTTATAGAATTTGACTTTAACTTTACTTCTAGCTCACGCTTCCCTTGTCCAGCTCAACAAAAATCTCCTCATTGGATGTTCTCAGGGATTCTCCCTTGTATTTCACTCTCTTGTTCTCGACAACAAGCTTGATCTTCGCGAAATCTTCTATAGTTATCTCTTTCATCTCATTCTCAGGCATCGGCTCTATCCCATTGATGAATACTTTGTCTCCTGGCTTTGATTTTTGGGCCTGAATAACCTTGTGGACATCGCCATCCCCTCCTGCAAGAAGCATGCCTGCAGAGACCTCTCCTCGCAGCTTTGCAGGCTTCAGGTTCTTTATGATCACAATGTTCTTTCCCACAAGCTCTTCTGGTTGATAGTATGCTGCAAGGCCTGCGAGAATCTGCCTCCTGTCAGTTCCTGTGTCGATCTGAAGCATTATAAGCTTGTCTGCCTGAGGATGCTTTTTTGCCTCAAGGACTTTTGCGACTCTCAGATCTACCATGGAAAGTTCATCCCTGACAGCGAACCTATCAAGCTCATTCTCTATCTTCTTGATCAGGATTGCGGATTTGCCTATCCTGTGATTCTTGAGCTTGATGCCAAGATCCTTCCAGCTCTGCTCTTTTATGCTGAGCTGCTTCTCGATGTTGGATGAGAATCTCGGAAGAACTGGCTTGATTATTATTGATATGTCTTTTATGAGGCTGACGCAGAATGAGACAACCTCCTCCATCTTCTTGCGGTCTTTTGCGGCTGTGCCTGCTTTTGATTTCATCAGCTCCCACGGCCTGTTGTCCTGGAAATACTTGTTCCCTATTGATCCGACTTCAAGTATCAGCCTGACTGCTTTCCTCTCATCATGATTGAGATATGCTTCTTTTATCCCTTCATATTTTCCTTTCAGTTCTTTTTCAAGCTTCGGCTCGCTGAATGATGCTGTCTTTGAACCAAGATTCTTCTCTGCAAAAAACAGCACCCTGTAGGCGAAGTTCGCGATGTCAGCCACAAGCTTGTTGTTTATGCTGCTCTTGAAATCATTGAAATCCAGGTCAATGTCGCTCATTGTCTTTGAAAGGTTTGAGGCATAATAGAATCTCAGGTATTCAGGATCAAGCACCTTAAGATAATCCCTTGCTGTGAGGAATGTGCCTCTTGATTTTGACATCTTCTCCCTGTTCACTGTGAGGAAGCCGTGCACTATGATGTCTTCCGGCAGGCTGAAGCCGGAGTTCATGAGCATTGCAGGCCAGAAAAGGAAATGGAAATAGATTATGTCTTTTCCGATGAAATGGATTATCCTGCCTTTTTTCCAGTACTCATCAACGCATTTATCCGCATCTTTTTGCTGTGATGATTTGAGATCTCTGAGACCTTTTTTGCAGTAATTCTCTGTTGAGGCAATGTATCCTATGGGAGCATCAAGCCAGACATAATAATAAAGATTTTCTTCGCCAGGCATGCTGAATCCGAAATAAGGGCCGTCCCTTGTGATGTCCCAGTCCTTCAGCCCTTCTTTTATCCAGTTAAGCACATAGTTCTTGACTTCTGGCTGGAGATTCCTGTTTGACTCAAGCCATTTCCTGAGGTCTTTTGAGCATGCGCTCAGCTTGAAGAAATAATGGCCAGAGGTCTTCCTTGCCGGAGCAGAGCCGCAGATTGCGCAGTAAGGATTGACAAGCTCTATTGTCGAGTATGCTGAATTGCATTTCTCGCAGACATCGCCGTACTGGTCTTTCTCTCCGCACTTCGGGCATTTTCCTTTCACATACCTGTCTGGCAGGAATCTCCTGCATTTTGGGCAGTAAGTGAGCTCCACCTCTTTCTTGTAGATCAGGCCTTTTTCCTTGAGCTTTGCAAATATCAGGTTGCTGTATTTCCTGTTCTCTTCTGAGTTCGTGGAATAATAGCTGTCAAAGCTGATAAGGAAATCCTTGAAATCCCGCACATGCTCATTATAGATCTCTCCGATGAGCTGCTCTGGAAGGATGCCTTTTTTCATTGCGCTGATGTCAATCGGAGTCCCATGGGCGTCATCTGCGCAGCAGTAGATCACAGGCTCTCCGATAAGCCTGAGGAATCTCACAAAGACATCTGTCTGTATGTATTCAATAAGGTGGCCCAGGTGTATGGGGCCGTTTGCATAGGGCAGCGCTGATGTCACAACAATCTTCTGTGTTCTGTTTGCCATGGTAGTATAGCAGTAAAATATGGGGTTTTGTATATAAAGATTGTTGAAAACAGGTTCTGTGTTCATGGCAGACAGCATAAACGGCTCTGTCCTAAATGTAGGTTAGCATCAATATGCGAAGCTCAATCTAAAGTGCCATCAAGGTCGTCGCGAGGGTGACAATAGTTTTTCGTGGGGCTAAACGAACGATGTGAGTTTAGTCCCACTGGGCTCGCGTGTGAACGGAGCGAGCCGTTCCGATGATTTAGGACAGAGCCAGCGTGAACTACCACGGGTTTCGCCTTCGGCTCAACCCGTGGCGTCCCGTGTCTAGCATGAAAAATTGAAGAGAGTTTTCTGCATTTTATGTTCTGCTGTTTGCCAATGCTTTTTCTGGCCTTCGAGGATATATCTTTTCACA
>JAPLZS010000148.1 GCA_026394915.1 Candidatus Woesearchaeota archaeon
ACATCAAATCCCGTTCTTTAAGTGAGGCTTCACTTTTGGCTATCAAAAAGGGAAAAAATTATATGCAGTCAGAGTATGGGAAAGAAAGACATGGCATCTTAATGAAAAGTCACCAACATAATTTGCAGTTAAAATACAATAGGGAGTACTTTAAGAAATTTTCAAGGAATATGGCTTATATTTTGGGGTATATTGCTTCTGATGGTTGCGTTTCAGAAAAAAGTTTGATTTTGTGTTCAAAAGACAGGGACTTATTAGACGATATTAACAAAGAATTAAAGAGCGAAGTACAAATCAAACAAAGATTAGGGAAATATTATGTTTTGTCTTTCTCTTCTATAATTATGTTAAAGGACTTAAAAAGATTAGGAATAACAATGAGGAAAACGTTTACATTGAAACCATTGAATATCCCAAGGAGATTTCATTCTGATTTTATAAGAGGATTCTTTGATGGAGATGGCTGTTTCGCTTATCACGAGACATTAGACACATACAAGTCAATGATTACAAATGCAAGCAAAGATATGCTTGAATGGATTCATGAAAACTCGCCAACTACAAAGGGTGTCGTTTACAAAAGGAAAAAAACGAATTGTTATGAGCTGAGATACGGTTTTCAGGATACACTGCTTTTTGGAGATTTTATATACAAAAATTTAAAAAGAGATTCTATCTATTTAAAGAGGAAGTTGGATATATTCAGTAAAATAAGGCAGCATAAGACTAAATCTGCTGTGGCGGTGAAACCTAAATGAAAGGAGTTATATTGGCAGGAGGTACAGGATCAAGGATGATGCCATGTACTAAAGTAACCAATAAACACCTTTTACCCCGTTTATAATAAGCCCATGATATATTATCCATTGCAGACATTGATTGATGCAGGGATAAAAGATATCCTTATTGTATCCGGCCCTGGACATGCTGGCCATTTCCTCAATCTTCTTGGCTCTGGAAAGGATTTCGGCGCAAGGCTTAAGTTCGAGATACAGGACGAGGCAGGAGGCATTGCGCAGGCATTGGGTCTTGCAGAGGATTTTGCAGACAATGAGGGCGTTGCTGTGATATTGGGAGACAATATCTTTGAAGACAACATGAAAAGAGAAGCAATGAACTTCAAGAGTGGAGCAAAGATATTCCTAAAAAAGGTCAATGATCCTCAGAGATTCGGTGTTGCTGATGTGAAAGGCACAAAAGTCATAGGCATAGATGAAAAGCCTAAAAAGCCAAAATCAGACCTTGCTGTGACTGGATTTTATATCTATGATTCTGATGTCTTCAGCATAATAAAAAGATTGAAGCCTTCTGCAAGAGGAGAACTTGAGATAACTGATGTGAATAATGAGTACATAAGAAAAGGCAGGATGGAAGCTGCTTTCATCAAGGGATTCTGGTCAGATGCAGGGACATTTGACTCATTGCTTAGGGCATCCCAGCTTGTTAAAGAGAAACAGAATAAGGATTGATAGATCATAAAAGATATTTAATCAAACCTGGCTTTGACAATAAAAGATTGAATACGAATTTCTTCGGAAAATCCATGTCTCCTTTTTCCTCCAAAACTTTCTTTACATTGTAATTGTTAAGATCATTGAGCAGATGACCTTTTCTCCTGTCATCCATGCTGTTCAGCTTGTTTCTTATCAAGGAATGCATCCAGAGATTGTTCCTTATCTTCCCAAGCCTTTTCTCATAATCAAAATCCCCAGAAGAAACTGCATTGGATAGTTCTTTTGCAGCAAGCATCCCGTTCAAAACACCGCCTCCTGATATTGCCTTGCACTGCAATGCAGCATCTCCGGCAAGGAATATGTTCTTCTGCTCATTCTGCAGAGGCATTCTTTTGTAGATAGGTATAAGCCCTCCATATCTTCCTTCAACAGCAAAATCAGATCCTGATCTGCCGAATCTGTCATTCAAGAACCTCTTAAGATGCTCTGCTGGATTTGACAATGATGCAAGGCCTGCTTTTGCCTTCTCCTCGTTTATGGGAACAACCCATGCAAAGAATCCATCTGAATACCTCTTGTCAAGATAGACATAAACCTTGTCCTTTTCAAAGAACGGCTTCTTTGCTCTTAATATTGCCTGGCTTCCGATCCAGAATCTTCTTTCACCATAAAGGCCTGAGTTCTTCGCAACTTTTGAGCATGGGCCGTCTGCACCAACAAGAACAGAGCTTTGATGATATACTGATTTATTGCCTGTTTTTAGGCCTATTTTAAGGCCTCTTTCTGATATGTTGTGGCTTAGGTATTTATGGCCTAAAAGCACTCTGGAGCCCTTATCCTTGGCTTTTTCAGCTATTGCCTGGTCAAATAAGGCCCTGTCAAAGACATAGGCTTTTGGCTCTTTTGCCACTACCTCAAAACTCTCTTTTCCGCAGCTTATTACAGCCCCATTGACCTTATTCTGGATGGCTTTCTGAACCCAGTCTTTTGGGATGATGTCTTCCATATTCCTGCTTATAAGGCCTGTGCATTGCTCTGGCCTGCCTATATCCTTATGCTCTTCGATTATGGTGTTGTTTATGCCTTTATCAGAAAGAAGACACCCTAAGTAAGAGCCAACTGGGCCGCAGCCGATTATTGTTATCATTATAAATTATAGCCTCTTTTATTAATTCACAATTCTTTGACAGCCTTATTATATTCATCTTTTGAGCCTATGCTGTACCACTTTGCCTTAAGATTGAATCCGCATAATCTTCCTTTTGAAGCAAGCAAAGGAAAGACATCTTTCTCAAGGCTTATCTTTTCCTTGTCAGGCATGATTGAAAGGACTTCTGGCTCAAAGATATAATTGCCTGTGCTTACAAGATTGCTGGGAGCTTCTTCTGGCTTAGGCTTCTCGACAAATCTCCTTATCATGCAGCCCTTAAGGTCAGCCACCCCTTTCTCGCTTATGTTGCCTGTTTCCATCAGAGCGATAGACACGGCTGCATTATTCTTCTTGTGAAGATCAAGAAACTCTGACAATCCTTCCTTACCGAGCATCAGCAGATCATCTCCATTCAGTACCATGAAAGGTTCCTTGAATTGCTTCTTATCTGCAAGATTTATCCAGCCGCCTGTTCCTAAAGGAACATTCTCGATAAGATAACTTATCTTTACGCCGAACTTAGAACCTTCTCCAAAATATCTCTGGACCATGCTGGAATGATGGGATATTGCAAGGACTACCTCTTTTATCCCCATCTCCCTTAGATTGCTTACCACAGTCCCTGTTATTGTCCTGCCTTTCAGGTTGACCAATGCTTTGGGGATCTCATCCTTTGTGAGATACCTCATCCTTGTGCCAAGGCCTCCTGCAAGAACGACTGCTTTGGTTATTTTGGTTATGCCCATACGCCCTATTTTATTCTCCGGTATAAAAAATTAATGTTAACAGATGCGAAACAAGTTAAGAAAAAATAATAAAAAAGAAAAAGGTAAAAAAATAAAAATTTAGTAGTAGGTCTGGCTTGCGCTGTCCTCTTCCTCAGCTTCGTCCTCGCTTCCTTTCATCTTGTTGAAAGCGATTATCAAACCGAGTATCACAAGGATGACGATTAAGATCACAAGTCCTACGAGCAGGCCCTTCTTCACGCTGTCCCATCCTGCAGCTGACTGCTGTTGGCTTCCTTCAATGACATTCACATTGAGAGGGAATTCCTTGAGCACTTCGTTATTGCTCTTTACTGAGACTCCGAATGTGTGCGAGCCGAGCGCAGCATCTTCATTTGCTGAGACATACACATAGAATGTCTCTGATGCGCCTGGTCCGACTACAATCAGTGTGCTTGGGCTTACCTTGACTGTGCCGAATGACTCCACTCCGCTTACAGACAATGCTA
>JAPLZS010000112.1 GCA_026394915.1 Candidatus Woesearchaeota archaeon
CATAGGATCATTCGGCCAGGTATCATTGAAGCACGGCATGAACAGGCTCAAGGTGATAGGCATGATGCAGGTGCTGAAGAGCATATTCAAGGTCTTCACAAATCCATTCATAATCATGGGCGTGCTCCTGTATGCCGTAAGCTCTGTCATCTGGCTCTTTTCAATGACAAGGCTTGACATAAGCTTCATGTATCCTCTTGTGAGCCTGAGCTATCTTTTCACCACAATATTTGCGATATTGTTCCTAAATGAGAAGGTAAGCGCAAAAAGATGGGCAGGACTGACGCTTATAATCATAGGCGCAGTCATGATGATGTTCGGAGCATGAGTGCATAAGATTCATAAAATAAATAAATGATATGGTTTATACAAAATAAATATGCAGGATAAACAATGGCAAAATCAAAACATGACAAAGAAGAGGATGTGACAGAGATAAAGCTCAGCAGCATAATCTCTCTTGTCAGCAGCGAATGGTTCATAATATCTGCACTGTTCATATTCTCCCTTGCAATACATATCATGTTCAAGGCAACAGGCCTTTTCCATTTTGATTCTGTCTTTGACACTATCATGGTCGAGAGGAGCATTGCAAGCTGGACCCTCAATTATTCATACGGCTGGGGCGCTCCTGGCATGATAATAATCGTCGGATTCTTCTATCTAATCGACCATCTACTTACAGGAGCCATGTCTGCAGAAAGGGCATATTTCATTGTCACATTCCTCTCAGCAGCTCTCTCATCTGTTGTCATGTACCTTCTTGTCAAGAAATTCTCAAATAAGTTTGTTGCAGTGTCATCCTCATTATTGTTTTCTGTGTCTGCGCTATGGCTGACTTCAACTACATATCCAAAGACCCATTCATTGGGAATATTGTTCTCATTGCTTTCCGGCCTTCTCTTGCTGTCTGCAGCAGAGAAAAAGTCAGTCAAGATGATGATATGGGCAGGAATCTCTGCTGGCATAGCAATGTCAATCAGGCCAATTGACGGCGGATTCATAATGAT
The DNA here is from genome assembly GCA_026394915.1 of Candidatus Woesearchaeota archaeon. GTDB lineage: Archaea > Nanobdellota > Nanobdellia > Woesearchaeales > UBA12501 > WJJV01. The sequence goes on from JAPLZS010000112.1 coordinate 1,011, forward strand.
ACCTCTGCTAATGATCTATCTGCATCCTAAGATAAAAGGTGGGCAGATCGTGCTTGACAAGGAAAAGATGAACCTGAAGAACATGGCTGCACTGGCTATCCCTGCTTTCCTTGTGCTGCTTGCATTGTTCATACCAAGGATAATGAGTGCAGGAGGGGTTGGAGCGGTATTAGCCCAGCTGGGAGGAGAGACAAGAGGCGGATGGATGGGATTCTACAGCGCCCAGCTGCCTCAGTCATTAGGTTTCATGACAACGACAGTGACATATTTTGGATGGGCTGCTGTTGCTATTGGGATATTATATCTTATCAAGAAGAGAGAGGCATATCTTCTTTCTTCCATATCTGTATGGTTCCTTATCTTCTTCCTTTACATAGGCAATCTTGCTGTTGTTGATTCAAGGTTCCTCATCCCTGCAATACCCCCATTGTGCATATTGATGGCATTCGGAGCAGATTTTATTTATGAGAAGCACAGCATTGCAGGCATATTGGTTGTTATCCTGCTTGCCATCCTCATGTTCTCTGTGGGATATCCTCTCATAAAAGCAAGGCATGAGTATTCTGGCCAGAAAGAGTTTGCTGAGTTTGTCGAGGCCAGCACACAGCCAAATTCCCTCATAATGACAGGAGACGATTATGTTTTCATAAACAGGTATGGCCACAGGCAGAACCTTTATTTCGGGAATCAGGAGAAGACAATGAACATAATACTTGCAAACCTGCTGAACGGGACCCATGTATATGCAGTTGAATCATCTTTTCCTTTCATGAGCCAGTATGAGAGGGACACCCTGTCAAAATATTTCCTGATAGGATATGTGGGCGATGCTGAGAATGAAGTCTACCAGTTCAGCGCCCTTGAGCTGAAAAGGTATAGGGAGAAGCTGTTTGAGATAAGGCTCAATGAGAGCGCAGTGGCGCAGGCAAAGGCGGCACAGGAGATGAGACAGAAGAATGCGACAGTGAGTAATTAAGAGATAATAAGTCAATAATACATTATTTTTCTAACAATAATCTTATTGCATCATATCTCTTCTTTGCCATCTTTCTTGCTTCTGGCATCATCTTTTTCCAGCAGCGTTCATATTTTCTCATGATAACATCTCTTCCTTCTTCTGCAGACAATCCTTTTTTGTATGTCCAATAAGCCAGATCATTGAAATTGTCAAAATGCGACAATGCATCTGCGCTAGCCACACACTCTGCTTCAATAGTCTCTCTTTTTATGGCCTTGCTCCCCCTATGCGCATTTATGCAGTGCTTGACTTTGTCTATCTTATCCTGAGGATAATGCAGTTCTCTCAGAATCATTTCTGCTTCTATTGGACTTGATATATGATGGTTTTCTGGATCCCCGGTCATCCTTGTGATGTCATGCAGCCAGGCAGCAATCTCTGCAATATCCTCATCTGCTCCTGTCTTCTTTGCCAGTATCTTTGAGTATTTTACAACTGACTCTATATGGCCTTTCCAGTTCCAGTCCTTGTCTTTGCAGAGGTCAAGGATTATCTGCCTTATTCTTGGGATTGCATCCTTTGCCATCATTATCAGGAGCATGAACTGTCTTATATATTTAACTGAACAATATCTTTCAACTGAATGGCATTTTCCACAACTTTTATAAAAACAGGCCCTAATTATATATCAAAATGATGCCGTTCGTATCTGTAATAACTCCTGCTAAGGCAGAGAAGGATTATATCGCAGACTGCGTGGATTCCCTTCTCGGCCTTGATTATCCTAAAGAAAGCTATGAGATCATCATTGTCTTAGATAAGAATGCAACAGATGATGTCAGGAATATCCTGAAAGCATACTGCAAGAAGATAAAAGTGCTTCAGTCAGGGAAAGCAGGCTCTGCTGCAAACAGGAATCTTGGTGTGTCAAAGGCAGCATCTAATGCAAAATACTATGCTTTCACAGACGCTGACTGCATAGTTGACAGGAAATGGCTCAGTACTCTTGTCAGTAGGATAGAGAATGAAGAAAAGGGCCATGCAGATGTTGTAGGCGGAGTGACTCTTGTTCCAGATTCTGACAATAAATTTGCAAAGACGATCGGCGCAATGGAGCAGACTCTTCTCGGAGGAGGGGGATCTGCGCAGTCTTCTGTTATGAAAAAAGAGAGGAAAGTTGTTTCACTCCCTAACTGCAATGCAATGTACAGGAAAAAGCTCTGGAAAGATAACAAGCAGGATGAAAACCTGATAATAGGCCAGGATGGAGAGTTTAACTATAGGCTCTGGAGAAAAGGCGCAAATTTCCTTGCAATACCTGATGCAAAGGTGCAGCATCACAGGACAAGAACCTTATGCGGCTTTGTGAGAAGGATGTTCAAATACGGAGAGGCGACTGCAAAAACATTCAA
>JAPLZS010000035.1 GCA_026394915.1 Candidatus Woesearchaeota archaeon
CATCAACAGGCAATGGAATCAGGCAGACATTTGATTATCCTCTCAAGCCAGGATATGGCTATTGCATAACCACATACAATCCAGGAAGCGTCCAATTGAATACCTTTGAAGGAGAGCCATTCATAGTGCCTGTCAGAGGCAATACTGAAGAGGTCATGGAAAGATTCTGGAATTCTTTGGAGCCTAAATGGAGGGTCGCATTATGCGGAAAAAGCATTGAAGGATCCCAGATCTACACTGCAAAGAACATCAATATTAATGTACAAAAAAAGAGATAAGCGAATAAATAAGCGGGGGGTAAAACAAATGGCATTCGGAATCTCATTGGTAGGCGGGCAGAATGGAGACGAAGGAAAAGGAAAGATCGTTGAATATATCATGAGCATCTTACAAAGAAGGCTTATTCAGCATGGATATTCTGGAAGAGATCTTTTATTATACCGCTGGCAGGGAGGGCCTAATGCAGGGCATACTTTGGTGCTAAATCATCTGGAATGCGATGATAAGGTGGTGAAACTGCATCAGATTGGAAGCGGAATAACCTCTCCATCAGCATATAATCTTCTGGGTAAAGGAATGTTCATCAATCCAATAAAACTTTTGCAGGAGATGCAGGAATTGCGGTCAAGAGGAATCGAGGTAAGCCCGTATAATCTTGGGATCTCATCAAAAGCCCATATGATACTTGAATATAACAGGGTAGATGATCAGGTGAATTTTAATCTTAAAGAGCACACATCAACAGGCAATGGAATCAGGCAGACAGCAAGAGACAAGGCAGACAGGATAGGCATACGTTTTATAGAGTTCCTTGATCCAGGGCTTATGAAAGATATACTGTCAGAAATAAGATTTCCAGAAGGTTTTCCTCAGGCATTAGGGTCTTTGGATGATTTTGTCGCATCTTATGCAGGAGCCAGGGATTTCCTTGCCCCATTTGCAGTTCTTGAAAACAAGCTATTCAGCGATCCAAGATTCAAATATCAGGTTGGTGAAGGCGCTCAAGGCATGATGCTTGACATTGATGATGGGCAATATCCTGGAATCACTTCATCAAATCCGGGATTATCTCCGCATAGGCCTAATCTGGTGACGGGAATATACAAGATGTACCCTAGCAGCGTAGGCATAGGAAATAGGCCATTTGTCAGCGAGATGAGCAAAGAATTGAGCTCTGTCCTTGTGCCTGAATGGCATGAATTCGGAACTACGACAGGGAAAGCAAGGCATGTAGGTTATTTTGATCTTGTAGCAGCCAAGTATGCAGCAGAATGCGCGCATATGGATTCTATTGCAGGAACATGCCTTGACAAGCTTGAATCAATAGCAAAGCATGGAGAAGAACTGAAAGTGTGCGTTGCATATGAAGTGGATGGGGAGAGATTTGATGAGTGGGACATATCTTTTGACAGGAGAGATACATTGAAGAGGGCAAAACCTGTCTACGAAAGCATGCAACCCTGGGATCAGACAGTTGAAAGAGATGGAAAGACATTGACTCCAGATGCGCAGAGATATGTCACTTGCATAGAAGATCATCTTAAACTGAAAATGGTGCTGATAGGAACCGGGCCTGAGCATAATGACCTGATTGTCAGGACAGATATGTTTGAGAATATCTGATTTTTTCTTTCTTATTTTCTTTTTATTATTTTTAATTTATTGTATCTATTGTTTGATTATTTTTGCAATCCTTATCCTATTCTTCACCACACATTCTTCTCCATGCCTATGACTGCCCTTGCTATGTTCTTGACTGATGTCAGCATGCTCTTCATCTGCTCTATGACCATGTGCGCTGATGCATTCTGCCTCTCCTTGATGAAGTCATTCATCCTCTCAATCTTGTCCCTGCCGCACACCTCGACAGAGAAAGCCAGGTCAAGATCCTTGTTGTAATATGATTTCATCACATCAAAATAGCATTCCTTTATTGTAGTGTACATCCTCTCAATCTCATCTTTTTCTGCTGGCTCTTTCGATTGTTCTTGTTTTTC
>JAPLZS010000165.1 GCA_026394915.1 Candidatus Woesearchaeota archaeon
GCCGTATGTGTTGAATATCCTGACAATCCTGACATCTGTGCCATAAGCCCTGTGGTAGGCCATGATGATAGACTCTCCGAATCTCTTGCTCTCATCATAGCAGCTCCTCACTCCAGTTGTGTTCACATTGCCGTTGTATGATTCTGGCTGGGGATTCACAGCAGGATCGCCGTAGCATTCTGATGTTGATGCAAACATCAAAACTGCTTTCTTCTCCCTTGCAAGGTCAAGCATATTCAGGGTCCCCACTGAGTTCACCATCGCTATCTCAACAGGCATCCTGTCAAAATCAATCGGAGACGCAGGAGATGCAAAGTGCATTATATAATCAACAGGCTCTTCTACGCTGAGCTTCTTTGTCGCATCATGTTTTATGAACTTGAAGTTGGGGTTCTTATTGAGATGGGCTATGTTCTCCTCACTTCCTGTCAGAAGATTATCAATGCATATCACCCTGAATCCCTTTGCGATGAAATGATCGCAGAGATGGCTTCCAAGGAATCCTGCGCCGCCTGTTATCAGAACTGTCTTCATTTTGTTATCCCTCACTGCCTGTTTATTCTTCATTTTCTGCTGAAATGCTCAACAGCATTGTCAAAATCATGTATTGTGCCAAGGTCAAATCTTATCTTGTCTTTCCTTACAAAGGCATGTATGTCTATCCTGTCATAAAGCATCATAGGAATATTGCCTATAAGATCTTTCCTGCTGTCGTCAAACTTCATCTCTTTTATTAATCTTATGGTGTCGGCTGTGTATATGTGTATTGCAGGGCAGATCCATTCTGACCTTGGTTTCTTGGGCTTTTCCTCAAAATTGACGACAAGGTTGCTTTCATCAAACTCAACGCATGCGCTCTTCTTTATCCTCTCTGGATCCTTCTCTGGATACACAGCAATCATGCTTGTATGCACATCATTGAATGACTCTATCATGTCTTTTATCTCAAATTTGAAGAGATTGTCTCCTGCGACCATGATGACATCATCCGAGATATTCTCCTTTTTCAGCGCAAGCAGGAGATCATGGATTGACCCTAGCCTTGACTCATTCGTGTTTGTTCCGTCATTTATCAGCTTAATCAATGATTTTCCTTTGTAGCTGTCTCTCCACTCGTCAAACTGGCTGAAATATCTGTTATTTGTGACTATGACTATCCTTGTTATCCCTGCTCTCTCAAGGTTCTCGACAGTGTATTGTATCACTGGCTTCCCATTGATGATTATCATAGGCTTTGCCCTGCCCTCAAGGAAAGGCCTTATCTCAGAATGCTTCTCTGGATCCGATGCCTTAAGACTCTTAAGCTCATTGTCGAGCCTCATGCCATAGCCTGCTGCAAGAATTATTGCTTCCATTGTATTGCCCTTGTAGATTGCCTTTGATTATTTTTAACTGCATCTGATATGCTTGATTGATCTAAATCAGCTTGATTGATCTAAATCATCTTCCTATCCCAAGATACCTGAAGCCGAGCTTTTTCATCTCGCTCCTGCTGTATATGTTCCTTCCGTCAAATATGAGGGGGTTCTTCATCAGTCTTTTCATCTTATCCTTGTCAAGGTTCCTGAACTCATCCCATTCTGTGACTATGACAAGCGCATCGCATGCTTCCAGCGCATCATAAGGAGTCCTGACATACATTACATCCCTGAATAGCTTCTTTGCATTCTCCTCTGCTTCTGGATCAAACGCAGTTATCCTTGCCCCGAGCTCCTGCAGCTCTTTTATGATTGTTATTGATGGAGCCTCTCTCATGTCATCTGTCTTTGGCTTGAATGCAAGGCCCCACACAGCAATGTTCTTTCCCTTCAGCTCTTTCATCTCTTTCTTTATCCTGGGGATTATCCATCTCTTCTGCTCTTCATTGACATCATCAACTGCTTTTAGTATCTTGAAATCAACGCCATAATCCTTTCCTGTCGAGATAAGGCCTCTCACATCCTTCGGGAAGCAGCTTCCGCCATAGCCCACTCCTGCCTGGAGGAATCTCGGGCCTATCCTTGTGTCCAGGCCGATGCCTTTTGCGATCATCTTGATATCTGCTCCTGTCTTCTCGCAGAGCCTTGCAATCTCATTCATGAAAGAGATCCTTGTCGCGAGCATTGCATTGCTTGCGTATTTTATAAGCTCAGCGCTCTTCACATCTGTTGCAAGGATGGGTTTTCCTGTCCTCTCTATTCCTTCATAGATCTTCTTCATGATCTCTCTTGCCTTCTCGTTGTCAGCCCCTATGATTATCCTGTCCGGATTCATGAAATCCTTTATTGCCTCCCCTTCTCTCAGGAATTCAGGGTTTGAGACAAGATCAAAATCATATTTCTTGCCATTTATCCCTTTCTTTATTATGTCCTTTACCCTGTCTGCTGTCCCCACAGGAACAGTGCTCTTGTCGACAATCACCTTATACCGGTTCATGCACTCTCCGATATCTTTTCCTGCAGACTCGACATATCTGAGGTCAACAGAGCCATCCTCACTGGAAGGAGTCCCTACTGCTATGAATATCACGTCAGAATCCTGTATCGCTTTGTTCTTGTCTGTTGTGAATAAAAGCCTTCCTTCTCTTACATTCCTTTTGATAAGATCGCTTAAGCCAGGCTCATAGATCGGGATGTCTCCTCTCTTGAATCTCTCTATCTTCTCCTTGTCAACATCAAGGCATATGACTTCATTTCCCAAGTCTGCAAGGCATGCTCCTGTCACGCTTCCCACGTATCCTGTTCCGATCACTGTTATCTTCATCTTAAATAAGTACCTCGCTGTCTATTCAAAGTTTATCTGAACTGTTTGA
>JAPLZS010000208.1 GCA_026394915.1 Candidatus Woesearchaeota archaeon
AACCCCCGAAATTTGTAAATACAGGGATAATTTATGCAAAGAATATATAAGACTGAGAAAAGAAGGTATCCCAGAAGAAGAATCTTTCAATAGAGTTATCCCTCAATTTAGGGAGTTCTTTGACTTAACAAATCCCAATTGCATAGATCCTGAAAGAGAGAACAAACTTAAAGAAAACAACTTGTACCAATTGATATATTCAGCTTTGCAAACAGAATCAAAACGTCAGACAGGTTGTCCTGAAATTGTCTATGTTGATTAGTCTAAACGATTACCATCTCAAATAGTTTTACTATCTCTTGCTGATCACGAACACCCTATCATTCTTCCTCACAATGCCCTCTATCTTTATTCCGGGGCTTGTTCCTTTCCTGGCTTCATTGGCCTTTTTCCTGTTTATCTCGATAGAGGTTATCGTATGCTCTACAATTCCTGTTGTGGGCCCCTGGAACATCACAGTATCCCCTATTCTTATGCTGCCTGCCTGGAGCCTTATCTCAGCAACAGACGGTTTCTTGTAATAGTTCTTCACAATGCCCACAAAGACTTTTTTCTCTGTTGCCTTTGTGTTCGGAGTGGGAGTTGTCCAATCGCCGATTGGCTTTCCGAGGAAGAATCCAGAGCTGAATCCTCTGTTGTATACTGTCTCAAGCTTTTTCATAAGCCTGTCCCTGACCTGCTGGGTGAATTCTCTCTTCACGCACGCATCAATCGCCTCTCTGTAGCACTCTGTTGCGACCTTGACATATTCCGGGCTTCTTGCCCTTCCTTCTATCTTGAATGAGTCAATGCCTGCAGAAACAAGCTTGTCGAGGAAAGGAAGAGCGCAGAGATCCTTAGGGCTCATGACATAATTATTCCCGAGCTCAAACTCAAATCCCTCCTCTGTGTCCTTAAGCCTGTAAACGTCATACCCTCTTCTGCACGGCTGCAGGCAGTCTCCTCTGTTCGCGCTTCTTCCAAAAGTGAACTGGCTCATGAAGCATCTTCCTGATATCGAGACGCACATTGCGCCGTGCACAAAGCATTCCACTTCAATGCCTGCTTTTTTCCTTATCTCAGCAATCTGTTTTAAGCTGAGCTCTCTTGCAAGTATTATCCTCTTTGCCCCCAATCTTTTGTAGAACTTTGCAGAATCGATGTTTGACACAGAGGCCTGAGTGCTTATGTGAAGAGGGATTTTCGCTTTCCTGACTTTATCGATTACAGCAGGATCCCAGCAGATTATCGCGTCAACCTTTGCTCTCTTTGCCTGGTCGATTATCCTCTCGACTCTCTCAAGCTCATTATTATATATGATGCTGTTCAGCGCAAGATAAGCCTTGACTTCCTTATGTTTGTTTGCATGGCATTTCTTGACGATCTTCGGAAGCTGAAAAAGATCAAAGTTTTTTGCAGTGACTCTCATGTTGAGTTCTTTGAGGCCGAAATAGACTGCATCACAGCCTGCATCTATTGCAGCCTTGAGGCTCACAAAGTCTGACACTGGGCTGAGGAGCTCTGGTTTTAACTGAGATTTTTTATGTTTCATTTTTGGATTCATTTAGGCTTATCTTTATACAAAGAATATCAGCATGATCAGCGAGATCACAGAGATCCCTGCTCCTAAAAAGAAAGGCATTGCAGGATTCGCATACTGCCATAAAAGGCCTGCAATAAGGCTTGCAGGCAGCACTATTATCCCGGTTATGCCATTGAACAATCCGAGCGCAGTGCCTCTTTTCTCTTCTTTGACAAGGTCAGACACAAATGCCTTCGGCACTCCCTCGAATATTGACATGAAGATGCCGTACATTGCAAAAAGGATAAATGCCTGGATGACAGTTGTCGCAAATGCAAACCCAAGCATCATCAGCGTGAACAGGAAAAATCCCGCAGCTATCACATTCTTTCTTCCTATCCTGTCTGACAGGATCCCAAAAGGCATTGCAGACAATGAATATACTATGTTGAGGAACAGGTACATTGTTATCACAAGCTCTGGCTTTACGCCGATGTCCTGCGCCCTGAGCATGAAAAAAGCATAGCTGAAATTTGCAAACGAGAACAATGCTACAATAAGAAGGAATCTCTTGTACTTCCTGTCAATTCCCTTGAGACTGAAGCTTATCTTTTTGCTGTCAAACCCCTCTTCATGGCACTTTTCCCTCACTCTTATAGGCAGGATCATGAGCACAGCAAGCAACGCAGGGATCACAGCAATCCAGAAAATCCCCTTGTAGCCGAGAAAGCTGAACAGCAGCATGGCAAGGAGAGGGCCTGCAATCGCTCCTGACTTGTCCATCACCCTGTGGAGTCCGAAGACTTTCCCCCTGTATCTTTTTTCAGAAGAATCTGCGAGCATGGCATCCCTCACAGTGCCCCGTATGCCTTTTCCGGTCCAGTCTCCGAATCTTGCAGCCAGCACAACAGGCCATGTGTTTGCAAGCGCAAAGAGGGGCTTGAACAATGCTGAGAAGCCATAGCCGATGTAGAGGAACAGTTTTCTCTTTCCGCATCTGTCAGAGAGCCATCCTGAGGCGAACTTCAATATAGATGCTGTGCTTTCTGCAACGCCCTCAATAAGGCCTATTATCGGCGCTGTCGCATGGAGCACATTCATCAGGAACAACGGCAGTATCGAGAATATCATCTCAGAGCTGGTGTCCATGAAGAAGCTTACAAGGCCTATGAATATCACGTTCCTTGTTATGCCTTCTTTTAGTCTTTTGAAAAATGACATTTTCGCATGTTTCATCTGTTTTTTCTCTATTCTTTTTCTTATACGTTATCTTTTATAAATCATTTTATCAGTGATGCGAGTATTTATCTGTTTATAAATCTTTTTTCAAAATCTAAGAAAAATTTAAATAGGCAATCGATTTACCTTGCATCATAATGGAAGATTCCCATAATTTCAGGCAGAGAAATAAATCAATTCTAATCTCAGTATGTTCAGTTCTCTGCAGTTGGGCATCTTCAGGCTGCGGCAGTTGTTCAGGCTCCTCTGAATGATGCCTGCTTCCATCAACCATTTCCTTTTAAAGGCTTAGGATAAATCATGGCTTAGGGTCTGGAAAACCTATTCTGGCATGATGGATCATATGCTCGGTCTTGGTTCTTGGAAAAATCGTTGAAAACTCTTTACTAAAAAATTAAACATAATAAATTGGAATAGGTGAAACTATGAAAATACTGATAACAGATGGATTGGATGAAGAAGGAAAGAATATCTTTGCTGAGAAAGGATATGAAATCACAGACCGGAAAATCAAGGCAGAGGATCTTCCTGAACTGGTAAAAGGATATGATGCGCTCGTCGTAAGGAGCGCAACAAAGGCCACAAGAGAAGTGATAGAGAGCGCAGACCAGCTGAAGATAATCGGCAGATCAGGAGTCGGCGTGGATAATATTGACCTTGAAGCTGCTCTTGAGCGTGGAATTGTAGTGAAGAATGCGCCTGACGGAAACACGAATGCAGCAGCAGAGCTGACTGTCGGCCTGATGCTGGCAATAGCAAGATCCATGCCGCAGGCATATCATGCTCTTAATAGGGGCACATGGAAAAAGAAGCAGTTTGATGGAATTGAATTGTTAGGAAAGACTCTTGGAATAATAGGCTATGGTAGGATAGGATCAACTGTCGCAGAGAGGCTGAGCGGTTTCAGGATGAATGTGCTTGTGTATGATCCCTTCAGGCAGCAGGAGACTGGAGTGAATTATACAGACCTTGATACTCTGCTTAAGCAATCAGACTTTGTGACACTGCACACGCCAAAATTGAAGGGAACTATCGACGGAAAGATAGGGAAGGAGCAATTGGAGATGATGAAGAAGACGGCATACCTTATAAACGCATCAAGAGGGGGTAATGTAAAAGAAGCAGACCTATATCAGGCATTGCAGACTGGAAGGATTGCAGGCGCTGCTTTTGATGTGTTTGAGGAAGAAGGAAAAGAAGGCCAGCCATACAGCAACAGGCTTTTCGAGCTGCCCAACTTTGTGGGAATCCCTCATCTCGGCGCATCAACAAGAGAAGCACAGCTCAGGACATCTATCCAGATCGCAGAGAACATCGTGAGATATTTGGATCTGGGAGACATGGCTTATGCAGTGAATATAAATGGTGCAGTTGATTGCGCGTGGAAAAAAGAAACCTCCAATCTTTATATCGGGCATGAGAACCAGCCAGGAATGATCGCTGCAATAACCGGAGTGCTTGGCAGGCACGGCATAAATCTGGAAAGCGTACCTGCTGCAACAGCGGATGGCAGGGCAATTACCATCATAAGGGCATATTCAGTTATCCCTGACAATGCAATAACTGAGATAAGAGCAATACCTGGAGTGTATAGGATTGTAAAATAATCTAATACTTTTTTATCTCTATTTTATCTTTTTTCTCTTTTTCTTATTTTTTTATCTCTTCTTTCCCCCCTTATTCTCTTTCTTATACTCAAGGTAAGAATAGGCCACAATGTAAAGCGAGAAAATCAGCACAGGCACTATGATGAAGAATATTGTGTATCCATGAGAGAAAGGCAGCAGCGCAATGAGAGAAAGTATTCCTGCAATCTTGAACAGCTTTCCTCCCAGCCTGTTTGTCTTGTTCCAGACATTCTCGCTGCTCAGTGTCCATGGAGTCCTGATCCCAATGAACCAGTTCATCCTTGAATTCTCCATCATCACTCCGGCATAATAGAACAGCACGCAGAAAGCAGGAGCAAGAAGTTGAATCATATCAAACCTTATGCCTATGTTCCATGATATTGTCAGTAGGTGGATGTAGAACATGAATATCATCAATAGCAGTATGAACAAGTCAAAATAACTCCTGAACTTCTCTACATTCTTCTTCAAAGGGTCCAGCTTTGGTATTGCCCAGAGAAGCGCAAGTATCACAACAGATATCATGGGCATCAGGAACAATGCCCAGAACTTCGGCATGTAGCCGTTAACTTGTCCTGAGGCCCCCCAGTGAGAGGCCATGTTATCAGGCATCATGGGATAAAGATAGATGCTTATTGCAAAAGAAAGCAGCATTATGCATATTATTGCGATGTTTGTCTTTTTCATATTTTCACCTTTTTATAGTTGGAGATCCTCCAGATTAACCATCCCCTTGCTGAAATCCTCGAATATCCTCGGGCACGCTGTGTTCACCCAGCACTGGATGAATGGGAAATTATCAAGATAGCTTGCCTGCAATGTGTAGAATGCGTACATGTAGAACTTCTTGTCCTTGTATTTTTTCTTCAATGCCTCAATCTTCTTCCTGCCTCCCTGCACATCTGTCTGGCCTTGCTTTGTCGATACAAGTATTCCTATCCTGTCTGAAGTGAGGAACCTGAGCAATGCTCCCTTTCTCCTCTTCTCCAATGCCTCGACATCCTTTGCAGTCACTTTTGAGACAGAGCTTGTGAGAGGGTCTGCTGCAATGACATCTTTCCTTGTCTTGAGGAATATGCCTATTGGATGGAACTTGCCTGAGCCGATGTAAAGGATCTGTTCTGCTGAGCTGGGTATCTGAGGCACTCTGCAGCCTAATACCTGGCCTGCAATGTCTGCCTTGATATGATTGTCCTCTAAGAACTTTCTGGCCTCCTTGAGCTTGTGGAGGTGCTGTATAGTGCCTGCAATGGCCACTCTGCTTTTAGGGCTGAGGAACCTGAATGCCTCCCTTACAGCAGGCATTATGTCGATGTCAGACCTTGCCTCTATGAAGATGGTTTTCATGATGAAGAATATAATACTAAAAAGAAGTTTAAAAGGTTTATTGTTTTCTCTTAGGATATCCCATCAATAAGTTTGATAATACTGCTGCATATTTTGGGGTCATTCTATTAAGGGTTTCTGCTGGATTATGCGTAAGTGATAAGACGTTAGTAATGGATCTGATTTAGATTCTTGTGCGTCGCCTTCGGTGACCTTCTCCAAACATAAGGCTCTTTGTGTCTCATTTAATTTGTTGTATTCTGAAGTATTGATTTCAAAATGAGAATGTTCATCGTTGTCTTTTATAATGTCTAAATCTGAAAGTTTTATCCTTAGAGTGTTCTTTGAGTTTATTGCTGCTTCCAGATCTTCCTGTTTCGGGACATAATTTTGAGTTTGTATCAGCTGGTCTATTGCCTCTTTAATATTGTTTATAACAGGGTTTTCCTCTCGCCTTGTGAGATAGAGTATCACTTCATCATTTTCAACAGTATAAACAGCGCCATCTGCTGTCCAGAACCATTTGTTCCTTAGATCTTTATCAGAGATCCTGTCAGCACAGATCTCATCAGAATGCTGGATTGATGAAGGGTCTAATTTAGCGAAAGTTTCAGCCAATGGCCCTTGCTCGTTTACTAAACCATCTATAGTCATTTTATCGCCTTGAATATGATTTAAGACATTAAAATGAGTTCTGTTTATAAAGTTTTCTATCTTTACTACCCTCTAGTAGTTTTAATATGAACCAAACATTTATATATAACCGTGAGTTTACATATGTAAACTGTGAGTTTACATGAAAGACATAACCAAAAAGGAGATGGAGCTGGCCCTGGCAATCTTCAAGAGCCCTGAAGAGGAGCAGAATGCAAGCAGCATATCCAAAAGGCTGGATATGACCCGCATGGGTGCATTGAAGATAATGAAAAAACTGGAAAAGCAGGGCATACTGGAATCCAGGCAGATGGGCAAGGCCACATTCTATAAGATAGATAAGCATAGTGATTATGCTTCAGACTATCTTGGTTTTATGCTTAAAAGAGAGGCAGAGCAAAGCAGCCCTTACATCAAGAGATGGATAAGTGATATAAAAAAGATAAAAAACGCTGACATCGTGATATTGTTCGGCTCTGTTCTGAAAAATGAGAGCAAGGCAAATGATATTGATGTGCTCTTTGTCACAGAAAAGAAAAAATTCACAAATCTGAAAAAAGAAGTAGCGAGAATTGATGAATTGAATGAGAAAAAAATGCACCCTATTTATCAAACTGATAGTGATCTGGAAGATAATGTCAAGAAACATGACAAGATGCTGCTGAATGCTATAAAGGGAATTGTTATTATTGGACAGAAGCAGTTGATTGAGGCCTTAAGATGAGCCATGCAAAGAACAAAGTCGAATGGTGCTTTAAGAAGGCTGAAAAAGAGATGGGTGAATCAGGAAGGCATAGAGGGCTTTTGAAGATCAAGCAGGACAAAGACAGGGCAAAAAGCCATGTAATAAAGGCAGAGCATAACCTGAAACTGATGATTCATCTGAAAAAGGATGATTTCTCTGACTGGTGCGGCCCTGCTGCATTTTATTCTGTTTATCATTCGCTGCTTGCGATACTCTCAAAATTTGGCTATGAATCAAGAAATCAGGAATGCACTTTTGCAGTGATATACAGCCTGATAGAAGACAAAAAAATAGATCTTGATAAAAGCATGATTGAGAAAGTTGCTGCTTTGGATGTAAAAGAAAGTGGCTCAGCAGCCACAATCACTAACATAAGAGAGCAGTATCAATATGGGACAAAGCTGTCTCTTGAAGACAAGATATATGAAGAGCTTCTTGGAATCGTTAAGAAGATATTGGGAAAGACAAAAGAGATAATAGAGGAATAAAGATGCCACAGCTGTCAGAAGAGGAACTCAAGAACATGTCTCCTGAGGAGATTGCAGAGCTGCAGAAGCAGAACTGCATATTCTGCCATATCATATCAGGCAAGGTGGCCTCAAAAAAAGTCTATGAAGACGAGAAAGTGACTGCTGTGCTGGACATCAATCCTGCAAACCCGGGCCATGTGCTTCTTCTTCCTAGGGATCATTATTCCATAATGCCGCAGATTCCTCCAGACATCCTCAATCATCTTGCAATGGTCGCAAAGGCGATATCACATGCCTGCCTTAGGGCTTTCAAGGCGCAGGGGACAAATATCTTCGTGGCAAACGGAGTGATTGCCGGCCAGAGAGCACAGCATTTCATGGTCCATATAATACCAAGGAAAGAGAATGACGGAATAGCACAGCTCACAATACCTCACAAGGATATGGATTCTGAACAGCTCTATGAGGCAGAGAAGATACTGAAGAGCAGGCTGAACAAGATGTTCGGCATAAAAGAAGATGCTGTTATAGACCTTGATAAGATAAATACAGGCACAAAGAAAGAAAAAGACGAGGAAGAGTATGATATAAAGGCGCCTACACCCCCTAAAAAGATGGAGATAGGGGAAGAAAGATCAAAAGACGAGAAAAAAGTCCCTGAAACCAAGAAAGATGATGATGAGCCGATTGATATCGACAAGATAGTGGATA
>JAPLZS010000114.1 GCA_026394915.1 Candidatus Woesearchaeota archaeon
ATAACTATTCCCTTTCCATCCTTATCCTTGCCGAATAAAAGACAATCAATCCTTTTTTGCGTATAAGGGACTTGATATTCAAACGAAACATATACATTTTCCAGGCATCCCAGTTCAATCAGGTTCTTGATCACTTTTCCCGTGTCTGCCCAAGACTTAAACTCAGGTTCTCCCGCTCTTTTTCCATATGATTTTAAGAAATTATCCTGCATAGTGTCTGCAAATTTATTTAGTAAGACATCCCTTACAAATTGTTTCTGTGGCGCATCATAAATAAGCAGTCTATTCAGCATTTTTACAACTCATCATATTTCTTATTCGATCCTTTAGCCTTCTCTATCGGGTATTTTTGCCCGTTTTTCTGCATTTTCTTGTTCAATTCATCAGTCAAGTCAATGTTGTATCTTTCGGCCAATCTGATGACAAAATACAGGACATCTGCCATCTCTTCTGAGATCTCTCCCCTCTTTTTCGGATCATTGAACATCTCTTCGACCTGTTTTTCAGACTTGAACCTGAAATGCTCCAATAATTCGGAAGATTCTGTGATTATGCCTATGGCTAGATCCTTAGCATTATGGTACTTATCCCAATCCCTGTCTGAGCAGAACTTCTTTATCTGCTCCTTTAACTCACTGATGTTTGTTTTGTGGTCCATATTCTGACTCCCTGTATCCCACATTTATAAAGGTTTTGGAGGATTTACGGAAGATTCGGAAGAAAGTCTATAAACAATAAATTTATATTATATCTTATATATGCACTATAAATGTCTGAATCTTTCACCCACCAAAAACTTAAAATAGAAGCAAAACAGCTCCTCTTACAAAAAGGTTATTCTGAGGATAATATACTTGTTGATAAAAAATATATTGAAATAAGTTACTATGGTTTTCCATATAAATTTAGGATTGATGTATATGGGGCTAATGGGCACCAAATAGCTATTGAATGTGGCAATTTCCCAAAATGGAAACACCCTATATATGAACAATATTTTGGCAAAGAGTTTGTGATACATATCCCTTACGAGAAGAATTATGGAAAATACCTCTTAACTGATTTGAAAAATGGGCAACTCACTAAAGCACAAGGCACTCAATTTTTGATGAATACTTACAAAAAGCATATTTATGATTATTTTAAAGATGATCCTATTTTTGATTTTCAAGAATTTAATGATACTAATAGAAATATATTTGATATTGATGGCCATAGGGCTTATAGAGAGATAAATCCTGATTACATAGATGAAGAAGAAGTTAAAGGAAGAGATGTTTGGATGAACTTTCCGGATTCAAATACTCTTTCTAAGGCAGAGTATAAAGATAAAATTCATTGGGGCATGATATATTATACAAAAAATAAGGTTGCAGTTACTATCATTTTTAGTGGTAGATCTGCATGTGAAAAATTTTTAGGATTATCAGATGAAACACATAAAAAGATATTTGAAGCTTTGAAAGTATTACCTCCTAAATTTAAAATAAGGGATGGCAATTCTTTTTGGGACAAAACAAATATGCCTCCTTTAGATAAAGTGTGGAATAACCCTATTCCTTGTCATGAATTAACCTGGGAACAATATAAAGAAATATGCGAAAATTTAGACAATTTGATTAGATTACAAAAGGCTGGACATAAAGTTGGTCCTGTTTTAGATCTCGCTAAAGTTTTTTGCCAAGATAATGAACTACCTGAGGTTATAGAAGAATTTAGAGAACTCTACAAAATATTATTAAAATCTGAAAGTGAAATTGATATAATCGCAAAGAATATAAAAACTATGGATGATTGGAAATGGTATATATCTCAATCTAACGAATGGAACGATATCTTTGATGATTATTGTGATAAATTTGGAGAATTATCTTTATATGATTTTAAAAAAGCTTGTAGAAAACTAAGATTAGATAAAAAAAAAAAAAAATGGACTAAAATGCTCTACACCCTCTCACCGTCAACGTTGAATCTCTTCAAGGAGTGTCTGCACTGCTTCTGGATGCAGTTCAAATTTTAACAATAGAACCAGAACTGATATTTTGAACATTCTTCCCGAACTTCTTGAACCCTTCCGCATCTTCCGTATGCACCGGTATCACCTTCTTTGGCCGTATCTTCATATTCACACCAGCCTGACTCCGTGCTTCAATATCTCATCAACAAGCTTTCCCTTCTCTCCGGCCTTGAAATAATGCACCTGCATCTTCTTTCCCTGCTCCTGCATCATCTTGTCCTGGGCCTCGATCAAATCCACCTTTTCCTGAGAAAAGACAGCTATATCTATGTCAGAGCCAGCAGATGCTGTCTTCTTCGCATATGAGCCGAAAAGGAACATCTTATCTATCCTCTTGCCTTCAGCCAGCCTCAGGAATTCCCCCAGCGCCAAAAACAATTCGAACGGAGGATGATTCAGCCTTTTCTTGTCATTCTCTATTATCTCCAGCAGTATCTTTGCATCTTCAGAGCCAAAATCAAATTTGATTGATCTATTCTCCTTTTTTATTATCTTGAAAAATTCCAGCTTTCTCAAAGCCCTGTCAAGAGAAAGGTTATTCCATCTCAACAAGTCCAGGATCTCTTTGCGGGTATATCCTGCGCCTGGCGAATAGGACATCAATGCCAGCAGTTTCCATGCGCTTTTGTTGTTCAGGATGGCGGTTATCATTTCATGAGCTCTTCCATCAATTTTAAATAAGGTTTTACAAGCCTCTCAAGGAAGTATGATGCTTTCTCAAGACTGACAGAAGGCTTGGCAGAAACAGAAGTGTAATACTGGGATTTCTCCCGTTCATCCTTGCCTTTCAGCATGGCAAGATGCAGGCTTATTATCTCGTCATATTCTTTTTCTGCTTTCTCCAACAGGCCAAGGATATCTTTTCTTTTCACAAGCTCTCTCAATGCCTGTATCACAGCTGAGTGCACCATAGGCTGCGAAAGCTTAAGGCCATATTTCTTCGCAAGGTACAGCTTTGAGACATCATGCATGGCATAATAGCCTGCGATTATGCTCCACCTTGGGAACTTAACCAGCATGAATTCTGAAGCTTTGACATTATCTTTGTGCGTAATTTCCAGAAAAGAGAGATAATTCTCTTTTTCATTAGGGGGAAGGTCTTTTATAGTGCCAAGCTTTCTATATTCCTCGATTGTTTTGATTTCTACCATTTTTGTAGTAATAAATGTGCATTTATTTATAAACTTTACTACTTTTATAGTAATAAGTTAGCTACTTTTGTAGTATCATTATAGTTTAACTTTATTCCCTTTCTTTGGGAATATCACATTTGAGCTGATTCCTTTAAAATTCTCCTGCGCTTCTGTATGGACAGGAATAATTTTTTTAGCGCCAATTTCATCAATCACCCACTTCAGCTCTTCAGGCGAGGCATGGCCTGATGCATGGGCCTGGTAGTACTTCAGCTTGAAATGATCCACCCAGTTCATCAGCCGTTTATAGTCAATGGCCATCTCTTCATTGAACGGAGAGCACATAGAATAGATATAAGAACTCTTAGGAATAGGCTGTACATCAATCAATTCACCCATCCCAAAGCTTGAGCAGTACATTACAGACCTTTTCTGATCAATCTCAGTGGCCTCAACCAGATTCTTGCAATGAGAAAGCAGTTCCTTCTCCCAGGTCTTCTCAAGCAGCTTCTTCCTGTAATAGACAATGATATTCTTATCATTAAGCGCAGGCGTCCGTATAGGATCATCCTCAAGCTTATCAAGCAGATAAGCCTGTTTCAAGTCAATAAGCAATTTCCTTCCATTTGCAACAGAAGCATCATAGAAAGTCATGAAACGGTCTATATCCCTGGCCGGAAAGTTACCAACCACCAGTCCAGGAGTGTCAGATATCATCTTTGTAACGCTCTTAAGCACATCTTCTTCAGTAGTATTCATAGTGCCAGTCATCCTTGTACCTTCGATCACAAGTACGTCAGGATCAAAGGATTTAGCTTTAGCGACAAAATCCTTTGTCATAGAGCCTTTTGGACCGTGTAATCTAATATCTCCAGTATAAGCTATATTGACATCAGGGCACGAAGCGATAAAACCATATGCTCCTGGGATAGAATGATCAACATGAACTGGGTATACATCAACATCCTTGACAGTTATCTTAGCGTTTGTTCTAAATGTTGAGATAGGTCTCAGCGTCTTAGGATTCTTTGTGTGATGCAGTCCAGTAAAAGCTTCCCTGAATTCGACATAATCATTCTGCATTCCTGTCTTCTCGTATGCTTCAACAAAGGTCTTTGCGCACTCTCCCATATAGAAAGGCATATCTTTATGCAATAGATTCATGTTTCCGAAATGATCAGCATGAGGATGGCTTAAGAACACCCCATCAAAAAGGCATTTAGACGTTGGAAGGCCAGCTTCCTTGACATAATCATTCCTATATAAACCTTTTATCCAGGGCATTATTCCCATCTCAATATAATCTCCTATGCCATTCTGCTTACGGGGTTGTAAAAATTCAGCATAATACTGGCCCATCTTAGAAAAGCTCAGACCAAAGTCAAACCAAATTTTAGCCTTCGAACTTTCAAGAAGTATCTTGTTGCCGCCGATCTCTCCAACCCCTCCATGAAAAGTTAATGTTGTCATTTTATTTCTCCAGCTTTTTCCTTGCACTTTCTATTTCTGATGTCTGTATCCTGTCTATGAATGATCTTAACTGAAGGGTAAAGCTTTCTGTTATCATTATAGCGTTCTCAGCAGTTTTCATATCTGCTTTTTCTGCATCAGAGACATGATACTGGCTGTCTATCCTGGATCTTTTCGCTTCTTCAAGCGACTTGGCCAGCTGTGGTGCATTCAAGATCTCTTTTAATATTA
>JAPLZS010000093.1:0-1547 GCA_026394915.1 Candidatus Woesearchaeota archaeon
TGATATCCCAAGCTCCTCTTTTGCCGCTTTTTTCTGGGTTCCCTCATCCCTTCTCTCCCTTCCGACCATCATTGACAGAGTGAGCCTCGGAGTGAATGTATAATATCCCTTTGCTATAGAAAAAATATCACTTACAAAATCAACAATACCAACCATCTTTAATGCACCTCATGTCTTTTTCTATAATCGCCTCTTTTTTGAATAGTCACATATCATCTATATTATATAGCTGTATACAGGCTATGTAAGCGGGATTGTTTATAAAGATTATGAAATTTTTAATGTCCATAATCTCAAAAATGCTTGGCATTTCAGCACATCATTATTCTTAGGTGCATCATTCATATTCCTGCTCTTTTGCAGAGAATACTGTTGTGCATGAATGGCATACTTCAAGGAGATTTTTCATGTAATCATCCAATATCAATTCTCTTTTCATTTCATCAAACGTTGGTTGATCTTCAGGCAATCCAATATGGACTCCCTCCTCTTCTGTATCAACGAGGAGGTGAAGAGGCTTACCTTCTCCACCCATATCCTTAATGCGCTTTAGGAGAAGATCATAGTAATCCTCTGGTTTGAATGATTCAATCATGGCCTTTGCATCAGACATAATTATCTTTGATCCATCAGGCAGACTATTATAAACAGTCAGTGCAAATTCACATAGCTCATTCAGATTGCTAAGAAGACTATTCTTTTTGGTTTTCTCATCTATAATCTTATTGAGTAATCTGATCAGTTTTTCTCCAGGATAGTTTAGGTCTTTTACCGAGGCAATCTTATCGTGTATATCCTTTAATTTGGTCTTATAACTCTTCAATTTCTGTTTCTCGTCATCCTCTTTTGACGCCTCTTTTACAGGAACAATCACCCTATAATTATTCTCTGCTTGGATTCTTATCTTTCCCTGCGGCAATGACCACTTGCTTTTCTTGTTCTTCCCTTTCTTAGAGCCTTTTTCTGCATTGACTGTGTAGTCTTTTGACTCGTTTGTCTCAAATTCAAAATATCCCTGAAGAGGCCTTTTTCTGTTTATTGTGCGGCTGGATTGTTTTTTTGTGCCTCCATTAGGAGATAAAGATATTGTGAAGCCATCTGTCTTCTGAATGCCAAGATCATCAAGCATAGTGACTGCATTGAAAAGATCATCATCGTTCTTTATTCCTGCAATTGCATTTTTCAGCTTTTCCTTTTGCCCATCATCAAGCGCATTTATCGCATCCTCATCTACTACAAACCCACATATCTTTGCTTTTCCCTCTGGAGGCCGTGGATCTGGAGGAGGCTCAGATATTTCACCCCTTATTACTGCATCAATGACAACATTCTTCTCATGTTTGTTGAGTACACTCAGCACTATGTTCTGCGGGGGCTTTGGATTGTCTTTTCTTTTGCCGCCTCTTCCATAATCACCCATAGTATGATCAATAAAGGGTATATCTCTCTCATTAATCAGCGCTGCATATAAATAGTTCCCTGAACTCATTCCACTAAGCGTAAATTCTCCGAATCTGTTTGTTACAGAAGGTCCAGCAACTATCTTA
>JAPLZS010000093.1:1556-4753 GCA_026394915.1 Candidatus Woesearchaeota archaeon
GAAGGTCCAGCAACTATCTTATAACTGCCTGAATGCATGTTTAATATGACTACTCTCTGCTTATCTGCTCCGATATTATTGTCTGTTTCTTTATATCCTGTGCATATCTGCGCTCCGGTTGCGTCTATGCTGACTTTTGCACTGATCGCAAGTTCATGGTTAATGACTCTTCCGCTTATCAGATAGCCATGCTCCTCTCTCCTGAGCTGTATTGTGACCTCTGCAGTCTCTCCTCCTCTAAGCATGAATGTGGTCTTCCTGATATCTTTCTGAATATAATCATGCTTCTCGCTTACATCTGGTCTTAATGTATAAAACTTAAAGAAACTGTATCCTGGATGCCTTGCCTCAACTATCAATAATCCAGAAGGCACTGAGTTGAATGTTACTTCTCCATCAGGCGGCTGGGTCCATGATTTTAATTTGGGGTTTCTGTCCAGCCATTTTTCCCCCTTTAATATCACTTCAACGCCATTCAGGGGCTGATTATTCAAGTCAACAACTTTTACAATGACTTTTCCAGGATTATCATAATCAAGTTTCTTCCCTTTATTTCTCCTGTCTCTCCAGTTCCAGAACTTGCTCCATAAGCCTGGGCCTCCGGTTTTTATTAGCGCCTTCAGCGCCCCATTTTGCAATTCAACCTATAAGCTTCCAGATTCCCCACAAGATACATACGATTGCGATGATGGTTACAACAGACCATATCAATTTCACATAATCATTTGTGCTGTTTGCGAACTGTGAAGCAAGGCCAGGTATCGCGCTCTGGATGTAGAAGAAAAGGAATGCAAAGCCGAGCATTGCAAATCCCCTGTTCTGCGTCCCTGATATCTTCTTGAAATAGCCATAGACACCGAATGCGATCGCAAGAATTGCCATGAGCAGAGCCAATGGCCAGAAATTCCCAAGCCTGAATCCTGTCCTTTGCTCTCCTATTGCTGCGCCGATTGCAAGAGCGATCCCCACAGCGACAACAATGGATTTCTGGTCCTTGAACCTTTCGCCAAGCCCAGCCTGCGCTGCGCCGATAAGAATGACAAAGTAAAGTATTGTGTCAATTATGAATCCATATTTTCCATAAGTTCCGACGATATTTATCTTATCAAGAGTGCTGAGCACAGGGTCAAGAAGAGCAGCAGAGACAGTCGCAGCAAAAAGAGATAGCAGGATAAGTGAGAATAGGACTATGTACATTCTCTTTTTGTTCATCTAGTCACCTTTTTGACTGCCAGCCTTCTGACTACAATTTTAATAATAAAAACTCGCCGCTCAGCTCTATCTCCATTCTAAAGACCGGAGTTTTGCGGGTCTCGCATCAAAAGGCGAGTTTTTAGTCTTGAAAACTGTGCACTGAAGTGCTGAGTTTTAAACCCTTGCACAGTTTTCAATAATAAAATAAGCTCTAATATATATAAATGTTTCTAAAAAGCATATATGAAATCAATATGGAGATTCAAAAAAGAAATAAAAGAGAAAAAATATAAAATAAAAATCAATCAAGCTCACATCTCAGGCATATCGCCGCCCATTCCAAGAGGCATCCCGCCTGGGCCTCCTCCTGACTTTGAGCTGCCTGCAATCACATCATCTATCCTGAGTATCATCATCGCGACCTCTGCTGCAGAGCTTATCGCCTGAGTCTTTATCTTCAATGGCTCGATCACTCCTGCTTTCCATGCATCCATCACCTTGCCTGCGAAAACATCAATGCCTGCCCATTTCTTTCCCTGGTCATGCATTGCCTTGAGCTCTGTCATCATGTCAATCGGATCAATGCCTGAGTTCTCTGCAAGAGTCCTTGGTATCACCTCAACTGCATCTGCAAATGCCTTGACAGCAAGCTGCTCTCTTCCGCTCAATGAATCTGAGAACAGCCTTAAGTTTCTTGCAAGCTCCACTTCAGGAGCTCCTGCTCCTGCAACGACTTTCCCTGAGACAAGCGCAGCAGAGACATCTCCTATTGCGTCTTCCATCGCCCTCTTTATCTCATCAACAACATGCTCTGTCCCCCCTCTTATCAGTATTGTCACAGCCTTTGCGTTCTTGCATTCCTTGATATAGGTCATGTCTTCGTCGCCGATCTTCCTCTCTTCGACAACTCCTGCTTTTCCGAGGTCATTCAGGCTCATGTCATCAAGATTTGTGATTATGCTGGCTCCTGTCGCCCTTGCCAATGCTTCCATGTCTGATTTCTTCACTCTTCTTGCAGCATAGATCTTCCTCTTTGCAAGGAAATGCTGGGCCATGTCATCAATGCCTTTCTGGCAGAAGACCACATTTGCTCCGCTCTTCTCTATCTTTTCCACCATTGCCTTCAGCATGTTCTCTTCCATGTCAAGGAATGCCTGCATCTGGTTAGGATCAGTTATCTGTATCTTTGCGTCAATCTCTGTGTTCTTTATCTCCAGGGCAGAATCAATCAGGGCAATCTTCGCATTATGGACTGTCTTTGGCATGCCTGAATGGACCTTCTCCTTGTCAAGCACGATTCCCTCGACAAGCTCAGAATCCTCTGTCATTCCTCCGACTTTCTTCTCAAGCTTTATGTTGTTCCTGTCGATTATTATCTTCCCTTCCTCTCTTTCCATGACATTCTTCACCGCTTTCACAGTCAGGTCAGAAAGCTTCTCTTTTGCAGTCTCTGCGCCTTTTCCTGTCATCGCGGTTATTGCGATGTTCTTCAGCATCTCAGCATCTTTTTCTGTTATGTTCTCTGCCATATTGTTCAGGATTGTCTGCGCTTTCTCTGCTGCTATCCTATGGCCTTTTGAGATCACAGTCGGATGGATCTCCATATCAAGAAGGTCCTCTGCTTTTTTCAGGAGCTCTCCTGCGATCACAACAGCCGTTGTTGTGCCGTCGCCAACTTCATCCTCCTGCGTCTTTGCGATCTCAACGATCATCTTTGCAGAAGGATGTTCGATGTTCATCTCCTGCAGTATCGTGACTCCGTCATTTGTGACAATCACATCGCCAAGGCTGTCAACGATCATCTTGTCCATGCCTTTTGGCCCGAGCGTTGTCCTCACAGTTTCAGCAACAAGCTTTGCCGCCATTATGTTTGTCCTCTGGGCATTCCTGCCTGTTGTCCTCTGTGTGCCTTCCGGCAGTATAAATATCGGCTGCATCTGATTTGTCATTTTCTTTTCCCCCACTTGTTTTCAAGAATCTGTATCTGATGTTCTTGCTGTATC
>JAPLZS010000044.1 GCA_026394915.1 Candidatus Woesearchaeota archaeon
ATCAAGACTGCTTAAGAGATCAACATGGCTCTTTGGTTCAAAATCAAACACTGGTTTCTTCCCCCATTGCCTTATCAGCTTGTTCTCTGAATCATCTTTTCCCGCAGGAACAGATTCATGCAGGATGTTGGGCATCCTCATGAGATAATCATCAATCTTCTTCCTTATGATATCGATATCAGAATTATAGACCTGCTCTTTCTCCGGAAGGTCCCTCATGCACTTCAGGACTTTGCTTGCGTCTTTCTTCTCTTTCTTGAGCTTCGCAATCTCCTTGCTCATGTCATTCTTGAGGTGCTGTATCTTCTGAAGGTCAAACTTGAGCTGTCTCCATTTGGCGTCAAGCTCCTGTATCTCCTTGAGCCATTTGAGCTTCTCAGAATCCCCCCTTTTCCTGAGGTCCTTCTCAACAATCTCTGGATTGTTCCTGATAAGGTTTATGTCAAGCATAGGATTAAGATGTTTTGTGTTTTTATAAATATTTCTGTGCATAATCCCTTATTTCATGTTTTTACACAATATTTAAATACAGCGTATACATAAACAGGCCTGTTGGGGGTTCCGTGGAGGGAACCAATAGTGACTCAGGGATTGCAAAAAATAGTAAAAGAGAGAATTCCAGAATCGCAGGCAATGCTTCTTAGAAAGCTTTATCCTCCTTTGAATTTATCTGATGATTGTGAACATAATCTTCTTTATGGCCCAGAAAGATGTTTATTTGTGTACGATAGTGCGCAAGGCAAATTTCCCCCTGATAGAACAGTCTTTCTCTATCCTTCAAAAGGAGTTGCATTAGATACTGCCAATATTGATATAGGAAATTGCTTGGATAGCAGGGCAGTTGCAACTTATTTTGTGACTGAAGGCAAAATGAAGAGAGTGTGTTATTCTGACTTTAGGCAAAGCAGTTATAGGGACGCATGTTCAGAATGCAATAACATGATTATGCAGCTGTCATATTTTATTGAGACTGGTTTCCCTCATTTTACAGATATTCACAATGAATCTCCTGGCAGATTCAGGTTCATAAGCAATGAGTGTTCATGGGGCGACGGTAATCTTGAGATACCTGGATTCAATTCAGCATTCCCAGGAGATTATCTTAAAAAAGACTTCCCAGATATATCTCTATTTGTAGGTGAGCATGAAAAAGCCCTTAACTTTATTTCATCTATAAAGGGTATAAATCAGATTGTCAGACACGAACTGTCTCTAATGGTCCTGATGAACAAAAGGGCAATGGAAACACAAATGTACAAACTTTTTACAGATTTAAGGCCAGAAGTCAGAAAAAGTGACGAAAGCCTTCCTGATTATGTTCTGCATCCTGCAATAATAGACGTATTAAGATTAAAAAGAGAATCTCCGGGAACCCCTTTGGAAGAGATTGCAAGATTCTAGCACACCAGCCTTATCTCTTCGCCAGTGTTTATTGAGTTCACAAGTATCTTTCCGATCTTGTTGTCCCGCTTTATCTTGATTATAGCCTTCTTTGATGATTTTGCAGTGAGCAGATAATCTCCATTTACAATTATGTCAATATCCTTGTTCTTGTCTTTCTCATTCAGGAAGAATATTATATTGTCCTTCCCTATCTGCGCTTCGAACTCAACAGTGTTTGACTTTGTCCCCTGCTTTGCGCTTGTCAGTGGCTGGATGTCAAAGTGCATCCTGAGCTTTTTCTCGATGAATTCTATGTTCTGGCCTCCTTTTCCGATTATCTGCGCAATTGTGCTCTCTGGAACATAGATTATTGCGTTATTGTCAGACACAACATTGACTTTCACAAGGTCAGAATACCTGCTGAACTCTTTCTTTATAGTGTCTGCTGCAAGACCCTGCAGCGGCGATGTCATGTCTGCCTTTACAGGAACAACAACAGTCTCCTCTCCATAAGAATAGACCTCATACTCAAGCTTTCCTGTCTCAAAGTCATTCACTGTGACAATCGGCCTTGCAAGATCTGCCTCGATCATTCCAGAAGGGACCTTCACGCTCATCTTTACATTGAAAACCTTGTTCACTCTTCCGTCTTTTATGAATATCACAGTGTCAACAACCTGAGGTATCACTCCAAGCTCTATCCTTCCTATGAACCTCTGTATTGCGTCAATCGGCTTTGTCGCATGCACAACACCTATCATGCCAACTCCCGCCAGCCTCATGTCTGCAAACAGCCTGAAATCCTCTGTGTTCCGCATTTCGTCAAATATTGTGTAATCTGGCCTTGAAAGCAAGAGAACATCATGGACTTCCTGAGGGCTTGCATGCGATATCGCATATTGTGTTATGGAATCAGGCAGCTGAAGGTCTCTTGGAGCCTCGACTGTCTTGACAATCTTGTTCTGATTTGCATAATATTCTGCAAGAGCCTGCGCAAATGTTGATTTTCCCATTCCAGGAGAGCCTGCTATAAGAATTCCCTCTGCCTGCTCTGAAACTCTTTTCTTTAATTTCTCGCTTAAGTTGTAATCGCCAAGAGAAAGCTTTTTTATCGGCCTGACTGCTGTTATCTCATAGCCGTCTGCAAATGGAGGCCTTGCAATCACAATCCTGTAATTCCCGAGCTGGATTATTGTCGAGCCTCTTCTCTGTATCTCTATGAAGCCGTCTTCCCTCATCTCAGCTTCCTCGACAATCTCCTTTGCCATTTCCTTCATTTCATCCTTTGTCAGCTTCTCTTCTCCCATCTTCACAAAGTCCCATTTCCCTGGCATGCCTTTTTTTGCAGCAGGGATGACGTTCTCTTTGAGATGGACAGACATTGTCGTGTCATCAAAATAAGTTTCAAGCCGTATCTTCTTAACTACTTTCTCAAATTCTATTATCACAACTTTGATGCCTTTTGATTGCGCAATCAGGCCCTGCACCTGGTCTGCTGTTATCAATGTGGCTTTCTCATCCTCTGCAAGCTGCCTTATCAGATTGTCAACTCCGCCTAATCTTGCTCTCTTTATCTCAGAATCATCTGGCCCTCTTCCTTTATGCTCTATTGTGAAACCGTATTTTCCAGCAATCTCTCTCAATTTCTTTAGCTCATCAATTCCTATGTAGCCTGTCTCCCTTCCTTTGTTTGCCTGGTTCTCAAGCTCTGATATGACTGCCTCGTGTATGAATATTATCTTCGGTCTCATCTCTCCTGACTCTATCTTCTTTGAGATTAAACCTTCTACAATCACAGAAGTGTCTGGCACTATCTTTTCTGCCTTTATTGCCATCTTATCCTGCTCTTCTTTGTTGGAATTTTCATTGTTATCCTTATTATCCTGCTTCTTTGCTATTATTCAGATTATTCCCAATATGTTTATAAATATTGCTCAGAATATATTAATAGTGTAGTAACTAATTCAAATGAGATTGAGGGTGATATATTTCATTCTGATCAGAAGAAGAATAAATCGTGATTTCTCTTGAGTCTAGATTAAACACTGCTTTCCCTGTCGCTTCTCTGAGTTCAACAGGTTCAGGGCTTGGTTTTGGTAAATTGCTTAAAAAGAATTCTAATGCTCGTATTTCCTGTAATGATCTCTTTGAGTGCATAAGTTTGTGATGGTTAATTTGTATATAAATATTCCGGTTTTTAATGCGCTGTTCAGAACTCCCTTATCTCCTTCATCTCATTGAATCTTTTCTCGATCTCAGGCATTGTAAGTTTCCTTAGTCTTTCCAATGAGAAGTCCTCTGCATTGAAGCTGGCGATCACAGAGCCGTACACAACAGCTTTTCTAAGGCTTGCATCGCTTAGATTCTTTGTCTTTGCAAGATAGCCTATGAATCCTCCTCCAAAGCTGTCTCCGCAGCCAGTGGGATCCTTGACCACTTCAAGAGGATAGCCAGGAGCATTGAAATGCTTTATCTTGCCGTTCTCCTTGACAAACAGCAATGCTCCATGCTCTCCTTTCTTTATTATCACTGCTTTCTTCGCAAATTCAAGCGCGCTGTTCGCAGCCTTCACAAGATTGACTGTATTGAAGAACTGCCTTGCCTCTGCGTCGTTCATTATTATCACATCAGACCTTTTCATGACCTCTTCAAGCTTTTTTTTCTTCTGGCTTATCCAAAAATTCATTGTGTCCATAACAATAAGCTCAGGAGAATCAACCTGATCAATGACCTTTAGCTGGATCTCAGGATCAACATTTGCCAGGAATACATATTTTGCATTTTTGAAACTGTCAGGAAGCTCTGGATTAAATTCAATCAGGGAATTCAGCTCTGTCTTCAGTGTCTTTGCCTCATTCATGTCAAACTCATAAGACCCTTCCCACCTGAAGTTCTTTCCCTTTATCTCAACGCCCTCAAGAGAGATTCCTCTTTTCCTGAGCTCATCAATGTACTTTTTCGGGAAATCCTCTCCTGCAATAGAGACAAGCCCCGGCGTTGCAAAGAAAGATGCGGCGTATGAAGAATAGACTCCGCTGCCTCCCAGCGTATCTTTTGCCTTTCCGAACGGAGTCTCGATATCGTCGAGGCCTATTGTCCCTGCAGATATTACATCAACCATGATCACCACAGATAAAATTGGGTATTCATAAAAAAATAAAAAAGGCAGAAGACTTATTCACTGTCATCCTCTTCTTCTGTATCTTTTGACTTGTCATCATCCTCATAATCTTCGTCTTTTATCTTCTCTTCTTCATCTTCATTTACATCTTCCTTCTTATCTTTATCCTCTTCCTCTTCTTCCTCCTTTTTCTCTTTCTTATCGCTGTCTGCATCTTTCTCTTCATCATATTCGTCTTCCTGG
>JAPLZS010000034.1 GCA_026394915.1 Candidatus Woesearchaeota archaeon
GAGGCAGACTCATTGAGGGCAGAGCTTAATGCCCTTAATGACAAAAAAGAGTCGTTATTCAGAAACAAGGACGTTATTTCTAAGTCAATAATCGAGCATATCAGGAGCATAAAGAAATCCAGGAAGTCAAGGGATGACATAACCGGCTGGGTCAAGGAGGCAAAGGATAAGAGAAGGCAGCTCAATGAAGAGATAAAGACAAAGATAGATGAAATAAAGGGCGTAAACAAGAAGAAGAATGACCTCATAAACAAACACAACATAAAGGAAGACCCTTCCATGATAAAGGCAGAGATCGAGAAGCTTGAATACAAGATAGAGACAGAATGCCTGCCTTACAAGAAAGAGCAGGAGCTCATGAAGCTGATAAAGGAGAAAAGAAAAGCTTATGAGGGATCGAAGCAGATAAGCACTATCTTTGAAAGCGCGCATGAGCTGTCAAAAGAGATTGACAGGATAAAATCAAAAGCAGATGACATCCATAAGAGGATCCAGACAAAGGCAAAGACAAGCCAGGAGGATCATGAGGATCTGATCACCACATCAAAAGAGATCGATGAGCTGAGGAAGAAAGAGAAAGAGGCGATGGACAAATTCCTTGAGGCAAAGAACAGGTTCAATGAAGTAAATGAGAAGCTCAAGGCCAAGCTCATGGAGATGAATGAGATCAGGAACCAGGTGGGTGAAGTCAAGGAAGAGCAGAAGAAAGAGAGACAGACAGACCAGAGGAGAAGGCTCTCAGACCTGCAGAGAGGCGTCGAAGACAAGATCAAAAAAGGCCAGAAGCTCACGACAGAAGATTTGATAATAATGCAGGGAACGGATTAGATCTGATTTCTTATTATTAAAAGATTGTTATTAAAATATTATAAAAAAATTTTAGAATCACTGCTTCTCTCTCTTGATGAATTCAGTGTAGTGGCAGTTTCCGCATGTTGTCCTGTTCTTGTGCTCTGCAAGGAAGACTCCTGCACCGCACTTAGGGCATGTCTTCCTCAATCTCTTGAGCACGCCGCCTTCTACTTTGTAAGCCTTATAGACCTTGTTTGACCTTGATTTCTTTGCCGGTTTCTGTGGTGCTGCCATTTGTTTCACTCCTCAAGCGCTTGCTGCCTTTGCTGGTTCAGCTGCCTCTGCAGGCTTCTCGCTGTCTGCTTTCTTTGCGCTGTGCTTCTTGAGCATGAACGGCCTCTCTATTGCCTCCATATCCTTCTTGTCATTATAGACATGCGCAATTACCTTTGCCATCTTCTGGCCGAATCTTGTGTAGATATGCTTTATGATGACTAGATCTTCTTTTGCCTTCACCTTATGCGCAACTGCCTTCCTTATCTCCAGCCTGTTAGGTGTTGCTGCGTCATAATTGAGCGTCAATGTGACCCTTGTCCTTGAGAGCAATGGCGTTTCCCTTTGTTTTTTTATCTCTATTTCCATTTTATTGCCTTTTTGTCATATTGTTCTTGATTGTATTATAAGATCATCTTATCTTTATGGCATATTCGCCGTTCTTTGTTATCCCTATCTTCTTTGCTATTGTCGATTTATC
>JAPLZS010000200.1 GCA_026394915.1 Candidatus Woesearchaeota archaeon
AATGCAAACTCCTCTCCGCCATACCTTGCGACTATGTCTGTCTTCCTTTTATTGGCATACTGGCTTAGAAATTCTCCTGCGTATTTCAGCACCTTGTCTGCTATTGGGTGCCCATATTTTGTGTTGAATTTGCTGAAATCATCAATATCAAGAAGAACCAAGGAAACTGTATGGCCTTTACCATTTCTTTTTACCCTCTCTACTTCCTCAAGGAGCCTTGCATCAAAATATCTCTTATTGTACAAACCTGTAAGGTAATCTGTGATATTGCCTTTCTTTAATTTCCTTATAAGATTATTCTTCACATCACCCATGATATGTATTAGCCCCTGCATTTCAATATTTTTTTGCAGTTGATACAACTTGAAAGCGTTTGTTCTTCCTTGTTTGCTTTCAAACTTTTCTTCTGTGATAAGCTTTGTCAATGAACATTCGGTATAATAATCAATAACTTTTTTCGTAAGATCTCTCTTTACTTCAATAAACTTCTTTTGAGGCATGATATCCAGCTCCAGAGATGATTCAGCAAAAGTCTTTGCTATGCTTGTTATCTCTCCAATCTGCCCCATATAAGCGCCCCAAGACTTCAGGTAATCATCGTATTTCATATCTTCAGGATTCATAAGCCTTTTTTTATTTGTTTCAGCAACATTTTGAGGCAGGTCAAGTAGCCTTTCCTCTACTCCAACAGAAAAATCTCTGAACATGCTTTCCACAATCCGTTCAATCGGCAAATCCGGACTTATTCCCATGCTATCACCTCATATTTTTTCCCAAGAAATCCGCTTATGTCGATGACTTCATCTATCTTATGAAAAGCATCTGCAATATCCCATCTTGATGTTTCAACTTCCCTTTTTGACGTTTCAACTGTCATCGTCTGCTCAACCCCTTTTAGTATTTCACCACTTTGTGATACTAACTATAGGGTATAATATATAAGAACCTATATATAAATCTTTCTGTTTTAACCACTAGTTAGTGAGTATAAAATAGCTGATCTAGACCATATCATTGCCTCAAGAAAGAAAAGATAGGCCCCAACTGCAGCTGCATTACTCAGCTGGCACGTAAAACTGGTGGGATTTCGCACAGCTCAATCCCACGAACTGTGATTCTTTCGGATTGCAGCGTTGCCTCAAGAAAGAAAAGATAGGCCCCCTGGAAAAGGATTGTTGGGGGTGGTTTGAGAAAACAGAACCGACGTTAGGGGGCCTATAATCATAACGGCTTCTTACGCACCTCTTGGCTCCACATTATGCCAATTTTTGTAAGTGCCTTGTTGAAGGAATCAGATATCCTATATCTCTTCTTGTAAAGATCATAATCAATCATCCCCATAGCTTTCATCGGGGTCAATATCCTGTCATAGAATTGCCTCTTGTTATAGGACATCGTTGTCTCTTTCTGTTTTAATATTCCTCTAAGCACAGCAGGGCCTTTGTGTTCAGGCGCGTCTATCAGCGTGCCTTCATGCAGCTTGTTGGCAAATATGGACATTTCTGTCTTGCCGATCTCTCCGCCCTGTGATTTCATATCCTCGATAAGAAGCTTTGCGACTACTGCCTGCTGCTCTGTAGCGAATATTGTCTCATAGATGTTGTTCGGCAGATTGTATTGGTCGAATAGTATAACCATTGTATTTTTGTGTAGGTATAGTTAGACTAGTATATAAATGTTACTATTTAGAGGATTAGTATAGGGATATGTATACTAAGTATTTCAGAGAAATCCAGATTCTTTAAATTATTTTATAAAGAAAGCACCATTAACTTAACGCATGACAAAGGGATTCATCTTTGATTTTGACGGAGTAATAGTCGATACAGAGTCAAAGAAATTTAAAGACTTCAAGAAGATACTGAAAAGATATGATTATGACTTAAATGATTTCTCCGGATTTATCGGAAAAAAGACATCTGCAATCATTGCTGAAAGATTCCCTAATATGCCAGATTCTGTCAAAAAAGATGTTATTGAACAAAGAAGGAAACTTCAATATTCCAATATGAGCGATTATAAACTAATCACTGGCATGAAAAGACTTATTGAATATCTAAAATCAAAAAAATATGTGCTTGCCATTACAACAGGCTCAGAAAGGATGTTTGTCAATAAGATATTAAAGATTCATTCTATTCTTGGCTATTTTGATGCTATCATTTGCGGAGATGATTTTATTCCCTCAAAACCGAATCCTGAAGGTTATAAGATAACATTAAGGGCATTAAAACTTTTGCCGAAAGAAGTCATCGTAATCGAGGATTCTATTGCAGGCATAAAAGCTGCAAAAAAAATCGGCTGCAAAGTTTTTGCTGTTAAAACATATCTTAAAACAGATGATCTTGCAAAAGCAGACAGAATCTTCAAAAATGGATTTGATATCCTGAATTATCTGAAAACTGAGGATATCTGAACATTTTCAAAACAATCTCTTCTGCCTTGGGTCGAAGAATTCCTCAATCAGCTCTTTGTAGTGCCTGCTCACCTTTATCTCTGAATCCTGAGGGAAGCATCTCCTGTACATGGGCCATACATACCTCTCGTCAAGGAACACGACAACTCCTCTGTCTGTCTCTGACCTTATGCATCTTCCTGCGTTCTGCAGGCATTTGTTGAATGCAGGGAATATGTAGCCGTAATCCCATCCTTTGCTGAATTTCTTGTTGAAATAGTTTATCAGCTCTTTTGTCTCAAGATCGGGCTGGTTCAAAGGAAGTCCCACGACAACAACTGCCTTGAGGAAATCTCCTGGCAGGTCAATCCCTTCTCCGAAAGATCCTGTCGCAACTCCAAGCAGCACAGCCCCTGCTTTCTCCTGTTCCTTGAAATTCTCAATGAAATTTGTCTTCTCCTCTTTTGTCATCCTGGGCTGCTCAAGGAATGTTGTCTTCCTGCACATATCATAGAAATGCTTGTACACCTTGTCCCTGAAATCATAGCTCGGGAAGAATATCGCAGAATTGCCCGGAACTTCATTTGCGATCTCTGACGTTATCTCTGCAATCCTCTTGAACTGGGCATCATTCCTCATTGAGAATTTTGTAGTTGTCTCCGGAATCACTATTGTAAGCTTGTTCTCTTCCATGAATGGGCTCTCATACTCTTTCTCAACAGTTTCCTCTGGAAATCCGAGAAGGCTCTTGTACATGTCAGTCGGAGTCAGTGTTCCGCTCATCACAATCGTTGAATGCGCTCCTGAGATAACATCCTTTGTTATGACAGAAGGATCCAGGCATCTGTTCTTCAATGTCAGCAGGGGAAGGTTCCTGAATTGCGATACAGAGAAAATCCTGACAAATCCATCCTCGGGCCCGAGCCACAGCTGGAGGAATCCTGCGACAGACCCCACATAGCTCTGCTTCTGGCTCTCCCTTATCTTGTTGCATATCTCAAAAAGATCATTGACAAGCTCTTCATAATCATTTATCCTGCTGATTCTTGCGACGAAATCATCTTTCTTTATCAGCTTCTCTGCGCCTATCTTCATTCCTTCTCCATACTTGTTCAGGATATCCTGAATCATAGAAAGCGTCTTGACAGTCTCGCTGAAATTCAGCGTCTTCGCCTCCTTTATCGCCTTCTTCATTATGAAGCTTGACAGCATCTCTGTTGCAAGGTCCCTTATCCTGCCAGGAAGATTGTGGCCCTCGTCGATTATGATTATGCAGTTCTCAAGCTCTTTCTTTGTCCTTGCAAAGAAATTCTCCCTGATGTTCTTGTTGAATATGTAGTTGTAGTCTGAGATTATCACATTTGAATCAGCCGCAAGCAGCATCGCAATCTCATAGGGGCATATCTTTGAATCCTTGCATTCCTGAACAAGCGCCTCAGTGCTGCATATCTCCATCCTCTTTAGGTCAGAGAGCACTTTCTTCGCATCAGCGGTTATTGCGCTCCCTTTCTTTGTCCTTGAATAGAATTCGCATTTGTCATCCTCTCTTGAGCTCTTGCAGTACTCTGCAAAATCCTTTGACGCCATCAATTCAATGCCCGGCATTGCGCACATCCATTTCTTTCCGATCAGGTCAGTCACATTGAACTTGATGCCGTGCTTCCGCTTGATCTCTGCAAGAGTCTGTATCGCGATATTGTGCTGGGTGTGCCTTGATGTGAGAAAAAAGACGGTCTTGTCATTGTCAATTGCATATCTAAGTGCAGGGCCTATTGCAGCGATTGTCTTTCCAAGTCCTGTCGGAGCATGCGCAATCAGATTTGAGCCTGTCCTGATCGCATTGCCGACATCTTTCAGCATGTCTTCCTGCATCTTCCTTATCTTTTCATACGGGAACAGAGAATCCTTTTCCATTATACGTGTTTTCTACGTTCCTGTTTAAAAACTTTTTTAATTTGCATCCATCATACTTTTCGTCGGTAACTGCCTTAAATAAGAAAACTTTATAAATAAGCTTCTTTAACACTTATTTAAGAAAATATAGTATAAAGTGACCATTTAATATTTGGGGGAAATTGATGAAAACAAAAGCCATCTTCAGCGTATTCTTCAGGGAAAAGCCTGCAATGATGCTTGTAAACCTCAGGAATGCAAAGAATGAAGTCTACGCATCAAATCTCGCAAAGCAGATAGACTGCACATATTCCCATGTTGTCAAGATCCTCCAGCAGATGGAGAAAGCAGGCTTAGTGAATTTCAACAAGCAGGGCAGGCTTAAGCTTCTCACACTGACAAAAAAAGGAGAGGACGTTGCAGAGAACATAGAGAAAGTTATGAATCTGCTGTGAAATCGTTTCTGATAAGCAATTCTTATAAAATTTCCTATAGAATCAATAAACTTAACCTTTGATCTCATGTGATTGAGAATATTAAAACAGAATATCAAACAACCAGGAATTCTATCCAATCGCCCTTCTCACATCAATCGCTTCTGCAGAATTCACGCCGTCAAGAGCAGCTATCTGCTTCTCAAGCTCTTCTGTCGAGCCCACTGATTCCTGCATCACAAAGAAAATGTCAAGCGACTTCAGGCCGAATGCGATCGGCGTGATAGCAGTCTTTCCAGGATCTCCGCCGAACTTCTTTATCAGATCGCTTGCCTTCTCTTCAAGAACCTTAAGGTCAGTATCTACTGATTCAGGCATTATCCTCAATGTAACAACGACAAAAGCCATAGAACACCTAATTGGGACCTATGAAATTGCATCCAGGGCATGTGTACTTCGCAGCGATCTTCCTGCACTGGGGGCATCTCACTATCTCATACTTGCCGCACTTTGGGCATAAGAACCTTGCGACGCCTTTCATATTAGCCACTTTCCTCTTGCATGAGTTGCATGTTGTTTCTTTTTCCATAAATCAGGGTTTTTTATTTCTCTTTATAAATCTTTTTGTTCCCATTTTAAAATAGTCATAAAAGTATATAAATATAGCAGCATTTGGCATACCGAGGGGGCGCATATATGTCTGATATAAGCAGCAGTGACAATGATGATTTTGGGATCATAGGCCCGCCTCCATTGCCAGAAGACGAAGATTCCGGATTTTTCTCAAGGATTTTCAGGAAAAAGAAAGAAGAGCAGAAGACAGAAGGCGCGGCAATCAAAGAAAGGCCGTCAGGCCCTATACCTGATATGCCTATTCAAAGCAATAATCCAAACAATTCAGGTTCATCCCCATCTGCGCCTGTCTCAAGGATAAGGCTGCCAAAAGGAAAAAAGCTCAGCAAAGAGACAGAGAGACTAGCAAAAAAATATGAGACTCTCATAAATAACATAGCTGAAAAACATGAATATCACAAGAAGCTCAAGGCGGATATAGAGATGCATGAAAAGAATTATCCTCAGAAAGAGAAGGACCTGATAAGCAAGCAGAAGCTGCTTCTTATGCTATCAGATAAACTCAAGGCAAAATCAGAGGACCAGAACAAGAAAGAAGCGAATCTCCTGTCAAGGGAAGAGGCTTTGAGCAAAGGAATATCTGAGAACAAGCAGAAAGAGGAGGATTTCAGCAGGAACATTTCAATGCTGAAGAAAGACATCGATTCCCTGGCAAAGCAGAAATCAGACCTCGGCAAGGAAGTTGAGATCCTTCTGCAGAAAAGGAATTTACTTGATGAAGAGGTGAAGAAGAACGCCAAGACAATCAAGGAGTCTGCGCTTTTCCTGAAGAGGGAGAAAGACCTCATACAGGACAAGCAGAATGAATTATCTACAAGAGAAGAGAGGCTGATAAAGGTAAAGACTCTCAATGACAGCCTGAAGCAGAAGCTTGATGAAAAGCAGAAGTACCTTCTTGAAAAAGAGACAAAGCTCAATCAGAAAGAGGAAGACCTGACTGACAGGGATGCAAGGATAAAAAAGATGGAAGAGATCTCAAAAAAGACCATTTTAAGCATGGACAAGCAGATAACTGAGCTGACAGAAAAGAAGACCAATCTTGAGAAGGATGTGGCAGAAAGGACCAATTATGTCAAGGATCTTGCAGAAAAAGAGAGGATGCTTGATGAGAAAGAGGTAGAAGTGATAGACAAGGTGAGGGATCTTGAGGAAGACATGTCCAGTCTAAAGGCAAAGGAAGATGAATTTGAGAACCTTGCGAACAGGATTGAGCAGGACAAGAAAGACCTTGACAGCAGGGAGGAACAGATAATCAAGGCAATAGAAAAGCTCGAGGAAAAAGAGAAACAGGTGCATATAAGCGAGCAGAGCTCAAGAAGATAAACGAAGCAAAGGAATTAAAGTCAAGCATAAATGTGCTCAAAAACTCAAGGATAAAGATGGTCAAGGAGATGGAGAAGGAACTGGCATCGCTTGACAAGGAGATAAACAAGAAGGTCGCGAAGGTCGCTGACATAAAAGAAATCGAGGACAAGGAGAAGAGGCTCAAGGAAAAAGAGGATATGCTTGACAGGAAAGAGGATATGCTTGAGAAAGGCGTAAAGAGGATGAGAGATGAGGAACAGCAGTTTGAAAGGGCTGCAATAATGAGGCCTTCATCATCAAGAGCAATGCCTGAGACAAAGACATCTGTTGAATTTGTCCAGGATTTCGCAAAAGCGCAGAGATCATCAACGCTTGATATCTATGAACTCGTGGAGCAGGCCAGAGAGATGATAAACAGCCGTAATTTCACTAATGCAAAGCAGATCTATGACAGGATAAGGGGAGAATACTCCGGGCTTAAAGATATAGAGGACAAGAAGAAGGTATATTATGAGATAATGGAGCTCAAGACAGACATTGAGCTAGGGCTTCTGGGCTGATTCTTAAATCCCCTGCAGAACTTTCACAGAAATCATCTTATTCTCTTCATTGATCTCAAACTTCACATCTAGGAACTTCTCGACAACATAGATGTTTGTCAGCGTGTGGTCGCTTATCTTCGCGACCTTAATCTTTCCTCCGAATAGGCCAAGGAAAGGTATCAGATTGTCTGCAAGATACTCATCAACAGGCGCTCCATGAGATATTTCCTTAAGCAGCCTCTCTGCTGCTTCTTTTCCGACTTCCTCTGCTTTCTTGCCTCTTTCTCCAAGAGAATCAGAGCCTATCCTTATAGGATTCCTTGAATCAATATCATCCTTGTCTTTTGAGAATATGGCCCACAAAGTTATCCCGGAACCATCTGAAAGTGTCTCGCAGATCTCTGTCCTTATATTCACGCTCACATCCTCTTCAATTCCCATTTTCTTCAGCGCATACTGAGCTGACTGCGACTGCCTCTCTGCAACCTTTGCGCTTTCAAGCGATGCAGAGCAATGGCTTATGCCTTTTATCTGCATCAGGTTTCCCTGTTCAACCAATTCAATCTTTGGTGCCTCTTCAACCTTGTCTTTTATTCTCTCTATATTGAATTTTGGAGATATCTTGATCTCAATCATGCCATTGCCTTTTGGATAATATCCTCTTTTATTCAGCTTAAAATCAATATCAGAATATCTTCTCAGCTGAGGCAGAAGGATTTCTGAGAAATAATCAACAGGCATGCTCCACTTTACATCAGTGCCTCCTTTTACGCTTATATTCGCTTTTCCTTCTGCGAGCATGCATGGCAGCATGACTGACTGCAGGAACAGCGTTATCGATCCTGCTGTCCCTATATCAATAGACAGCGTCTTATTTTTGTTCTTCAATCTTCCGGGAATAAATTTTATTTGATCAGAGCCGAGTTCTGCACCTTCGACTTCTGCGCTGCATAGCTCCTGCGCTGCTTTTATGCAGTAAAGATGCTGGCTCTTGAGGCCAGGCTCTTTCCTTCCTTTTCTTACATTGTCTATCTCAAATGGCTTCTGCGTGAGTGCAGAAAGCGCAAGAGCTGTCCTTATTATCTGGCCTCCGCCTTCCTTGTAATCTCCATCTATCTTTATCAATTCCATAAGAATTTCCTGACATGCAATCCTACAGCTTCTTCTGTTTCTTGAGGACTTTTGTTATCAGTTCACAAGACTCATCCGTGAACTCAGAATCCATCTTATCAAGATCTTCCTGGCTCTTCAGCTCTTTGTCCTCTTTCTCAAGCCTGCCATAGTCAGGCTTCACTTTTTTCTTGAATGGCCATATGCACATAATATAGTGTCATATCTCTTATTATTTAAAGATTTTGCTGTTTTCCCATGGAAAACTATATAAAC
>JAPLZS010000182.1 GCA_026394915.1 Candidatus Woesearchaeota archaeon
AACAGAAAACCAGCACAATGACTAGAATAAGTTGTTTAGGTGCAGTCAGGAAAGAGAGTATTATCAGGAAAAAAGCAGATAATCCAAATAAAATGGCTGATTCCCTGACCCATAGATTGCTTTCCATATAACTACTTAGAAGTAATAACCTATATATAAAGTTTTTGTGTTTTAGCAGAGCCAGCTATATATAATAGTCTTATCCTGGCTTAAGAATTGCTTAAAACAGCTATTATTGAATATTGCCTCATTCTTAGGCTTAATTCTGCCTATAAACAGGTATAATGGCTTCTGATAGCGGTCCAGAAGCCTGGTATTCTGGGTTATATCTGGGTTGTTCCAGAACAGCTCCCATTCATCCCTTGTCCAGTTATCATAATCAAACAAGCCAGGCGCTATGACCCTTCTTCCTGAATAGCCCTGCAGCCATGGTGAATATTCGCCGTCTGTTGACATCACAAAGGCATTCGGCTCTATTGTTGTGCTGAGGGATTCTATTACACCTAATTCATCTTTATCAATCAATGGAGTTGCATTCCTTGATTCAAGGAAGACAATGTAACCAGAAGAAGCTATGAGAAGTATTGCTGCTATTGTTCCGATTGTCCTGTTCTGAAGCAGGAGATACAATCCATACGCAGCAAGGATGATCATGACAATATCCAATGAGATTATATACCTGTTGAAGAATATTATCCTGAAATAGACAATGATTCCGTTGATCAGGAACCAAAGGAACGCAATATTAAACTTTCTCTTTTTTATCAGGAAGAAAAATCCTAACAATGCAAAAGGAAGATATGCAAGGCTTAACAACTGGTACATCTGGAGATCAATGAAGGTGCCTGAACCTATGTCTGCTGTTGCTAATGGGCCAAGGAATGTGAATAATGCCTCTCTGATCCTTCCAATGTAGAACAATATGGTGAAAAATAGGATTGATACGCCTAAGATTATGTCTGTTTTAAGATTACTCAATATTATCTTCTTGTTCCTGTAAGAATCTTTTACAGTGTATGCTATGAAGACCAAACCGAATATGAGGAATGTGGGCCTGTGCAGTCCTCCTAAGAACGAAGCTACTGCAACCAAAAGGATATATATTGATTTTGAAGGCTTCTCGTCTTTTAATTGCATAAGGTAGAATGATAACAGCATGAGAATCAATCCGACAACCTGCTTCATGTAATTGAATTCAAATGCTTTTAACTGGGTTGCAGAAACTGCATAAAGCAGTATCGCCAATATGCCTACTTGCTCATTGAAGAATTTCTTTGCTGTGAAATAGATAGTTATGCCTAAGAGCAGTTCAAAGAAGATAAAGACATAAGTGAGGATCGCATTTGTGCTTATGCCAATCAGTTTAAGGAAGCTTGTTATCATGAACAGCCCAGGCTCAAAACCTATCTTTACCCACATATCATGCGCATTAGGATTTTCTATTACATATTTATATATTCCAGGATCATATCCCAATGGGACTGAATTGTTGATATAGGGGATTATCCTGAATGCAAGGATGGCCAATATTGCGATGATTATCCAGTATTTCTTCATCTTCACATTCTCTTCCTTCTTAATGCTTATGACAGCCATTATGGCAAGGATTACCGCAAATATCTCGAAATGCAGTGTGAAAACAGAGAAGGAGAGTATAGATTATAAGAAGCTGCATGAATGAAGTTTTTATGATATCTTTCATTTTTTCCATTAATAAGTGATTCAAAATGGCACATTAAATCAGGTGTTTATACTCCTTAATATTCTTTAATAATTATTACATTTCCTGCATATAATCACTAACAATATTTATTATCTTCTTTATAGTTTCGTTGCAATTCTTAAAATAAATCTTATCCAATGCTTCTACCCCATATTTCCTTATTACATCGCTAATCAAAGCATGAACAAAAGATTGAGTTGCAGAATCTATACCTTTAAAATCTAAGATTATCTCTTCATTATTCTCAAGAGCAGGCAGTATCTCTTTTATTCGGATTTCCCTAGCAAAATCCTTATTCTCAGCAAAACTGCCTACCTTTTTCAGCAATAGGATTTCTTTCATATAAATCTAGGCCCCCTATATTTTTCTTTTTTTCTCTCTTTGATGGTCTTTATGTAAATATCTCTAATCGCATCCAACAGAGCTGAAAACTCTTTTGTAGCATCCAAAGAGATGTCTATTCCCACAACAGTGCCTTCCCAAAATGGGAGATCTTCTCTCTTAGAATGCTTGTCTTGGAATGGATCGGCATGCAGCCTTATATGTTCCATGCCCTGCGCACTTTTTAATAGTTTATACATTGCATTGCCGCTATATATCACAAAAAAATCTCTATTAATCTTGGCAATTGATTTTATGAAGAATAATCCTGCGCCGGCATTAAATTCTGTTCCTCCTTCCTTTCTTGTAGTGCCTGTGATTCCAGGAGTCAATGCTAATTTTAGGGCTTCTAAATGAGTGGGCGCAATATAGGATTCATTTATTGTTTTTTTAATTCCTACTCCCGTATCAACAACACCCATTCTGATAGTATTACTCTTTTTATAATATTGCGCAGAAACTACAGCCCCAATCTTTGAGCAAGAATGTTCCAATACATTCCTTACTAATTCACTCATAATATATTTTATGGGTTCTGCCTGTTTAGGCTCTAAATGAAGCATAGGGACAATCTCACTGATAAAATTTGTCAGATCCTTTGAATTGTTTATTATCGTTAATGGAATAAAACGTCCAGCAGGCTCATGCTCAATTATCTTGATAGAAGATTTTATTTGCAGTAATTTAAATAAACCCATTCTCTCCAGATAATGTGCTGAAGTTGCTTCAAGCTCTTCGCAATGAATATTCTGTGTTTTTACATTTAATCCTAATGCAGCAACCATTGAAAGAACCACAGGGTGTATAGAAATCCATTTCTTATTGGCTGTAATCTCTAATCTGCTGGAATCAGAGCTGTCAAAAGATTGCAAAAATGGGTCTATATTCCCTAAAAATGCGCTGTTAGGCAAATGTATTCTCATAGATAACGCCTAAATTTCTTAGTTATTTATAAATATTTCTCTTTATCCGGTAATCCTGGTTTATGCTTAATTTTACCGAGATTCCCGGTAATTATATAACGCACCGGGATTCCCGGTAAATAGTCTAATATTTTCATATATAACTGGAATTTTAGCTTATTTTACCTTTCTTCTGATCCTTTCCAATATCCACTTTCTCCACAGGATTATAATTGAGATGATAATTATTCCCAATATTATCAGCGATGTGTTCAATAAGTTTATCCTGATGCCCATAAGGTTGAGGTAGAAAACAACCAAAGGAACGATTGCTATGCTTAAAGCAAAGCTCAATGCAATCCTTTCCAGCCAGTCAATCGCATTCTCTTTCTTTGAATCC
>JAPLZS010000184.1 GCA_026394915.1 Candidatus Woesearchaeota archaeon
CAAAAGATCCTTATTTATCTTCAGTCCGCTGCCAGAGACCTTAAAGCTGGAATCCTGCTGCGCATCAGTCTGCTCTTTCCTGTCAAACCCGAACTTATACATGAAATAAAGCGCAAGCAGCATCAAAAACATGGCCCATGAATTCGCAGTCTCATACCTTGAAAGTATCATATGGTCCATCATGACAGAGAAAAGAAGAGAGGCTATGAGGGCGGTCCTTGTATTGAACATCTTTCTTCCCACAATGAATACCATCAGTATAGAGAGGGTTCCTATCAATGCATTTCCTATCTGCACTGCCCTTATTGCAAAGTATTCAGTCAATGGAAAGAACATCTTTGTGAACAGGAACATTATCCCATAAAAATGTATAAGCGTTGCAGCTGGCCATGAATAAGGGCGGTTATAAGTGAAATCAAAATTGGCGAATTTCTCTGCATTGCCCACAATCACCCATGTGTCTGGATGGTACTGCACAGGCTGCTCCCTGAGTATTCCATCAAATCTCACAAAAGCGCCTAAAAGCAGTATTACAAGAAGTATAACATACTCTTTTTTTATCTTTATTTCGCTGCCTTTTCCTGCCATTTTTCCCCGCCGTATAGCGCTGTATGGATAA
Source organism: Candidatus Woesearchaeota archaeon (assembly GCA_026394915.1). GTDB lineage: Archaea > Nanobdellota > Nanobdellia > Woesearchaeales > UBA12501 > WJJV01. Next base: position 620 of record JAPLZS010000184.1, read on the forward strand.
ATACTTGATAATACCAGATATTATAAAGTTTTTAAAGTTTTTGCCAAAATCACTAAGCTGCACTTTTTTGTTATTTCTTTGTTATCTCCACCCACAAAAAGAGTCCGAATCCCTTGAGCCATCGTTCAAACCTCTCTGCCCATTCCTTATTGTATCTTTTTGTCATGAACTTGAGGAATGCAGAGCCGTAGAAGGATTCAATCCTTGCATCAGGATACCTTTTCCTGAAATGCCATTTTGTATAGCTTTTTCCTTCTGCATACCTATATTTCAGTATCTTGCCCTGGAAGAGATAAAACAAAACAGCGAGAGGGGTGTAAAACAGCGAGAGGGGTGTACAATGGGTTGAGATGCGGCACCATTACGATGACCTTTCCTCCTGGCTTGCATACCCTGATGTGCTCTGCTATTGACTGGTCTGTCTCATCAAAGTGCTCCACTACGCCGATGCTGTAAACGACATCAAATGTATTGCTCTTGTAAGGTATCTCCCTGCAGTCTCCGACCTTGCCAGAGAAGCCGAGCTTTTTCAGATTGTCTATGCATTCCGGGCAGATGTCAAGGCCGTAAGGCTCTGCCCCTCTCTGTTTCATGAGCCTGAATATGTTGCCATAGCCGCAACCGACATCAAGGACTTTCTTTCCTTTGAGATCGATGTATTTATCAAACATGTCCATCACAGCATGGTTAGAATAAGGCGGCCTTTTTGCAGCTATCTCGCTCTCTCCTTCCCAGTAATCCAGCAGATTCTGTGTCTCCTTGTCCATGACCTTCATGTTTTTCATTTGCTTCCCTCCATTTCCATTGTCATCTGACTATGCCCTATTTATTTTTTCTCATATTTTTCATATTTTCTCTGCAACTGCAAGCAGACCCAAACTTTTCTTTGATTCCCTGAACATGAAACTGTCGATTGACATTATGATGTCTCTTATTTTTGTCAATATCTTTGGAGGATTCTTCTCAATAAGGCTTTCTTTCAACCTTGATCTGCCACCATCACTTGTATTCTTGTTATGATAGAACCTGTCCAGATTCTTGCTGTCATGCTTTGTGAACGGCTGAAGAAGGTTCACAAGATAATAATTCTCAAATATCCCGCAGAAGAAATGCAGCATCCTCCTGATGCCAGTCACCTTGAATGAATTTCTGGAGAGGATGTCTTTAAGGGACTGCTCTGAATACAACCTGAGATGGCCAAATCCCCATAACCCTATGGGGAGCTTTTTTCCGAACATCATCAGCACCCTGTTCACCGGGTCATATGAAAAAGGAAAGTTCATGTTAGGCACTGTGACTATAAGATTCTTCCCTTTCTTGAGAACTCTCCCTATCTCAAAGACAGCCTTGCTGTCCTCCTTCACGTGCTCAAGCACATCCACGCATATCACTTCATCAAAGACTTTCTCTTTGAATGGAAGATATGCTGCACTTGCCAATATGTAAGATGTTCCTGGATTCCTGCGCTTCGCGACAATGAGATCATTCATGTTCATGTCTATCCCTATGACCTTGCTGAACCTTTTCATCAGCCAAGTGTCATAATAGCCTTCGCTGCATCCGACATTGAGAACAAACCTGCCCCTGCCCAGGCTGCTGACTACATTCTTCAGCCTTGATAGTGTTTTATATGACATCTTGCATTGTTTCTTGTGCTATCTCTTGCTTTATTTCTCGCGTTATTTCCTGCATTATCTCTCTTTCTTGAACAAAAACTTCAAAAAAGCAAATCCGCTTATGATTATCTTCTTTGCAACTGTAGGATTCCTGAGCTTCTTTATGAAATACCAGATTGTCCTTGGCCTGAGATAGAACTGCCTGTACGCTTTCTTGTAATAGTATACCATATCCTCTTCTTTTAAGCCGTGAGGTATGAAAGAAGGCTTGTCGAACATGTTCATCTTCTCCCAGTCCTCATCAAAAGTCCCGTACTTCTTTACATTCGCATAGATCTCAGAGCCAGGCAATGGGGCAAAGAAAGTTACGTGGAAATCATCAAGAGGAAGCCTCTTTATGAAATCAACTGTCTGCTTCATTGTCTCGTTTGTCTCATTAGGGCCGCCTATCATAAAAAATCCTTTTGTTGATATCCCAGCTTCCTTTGTCCACTTGAGGGCCTGATCTATCCTCTCCAACTTCACATTCTTCTTGTATTTGTCAAGCATCATCTGGGATCCGCTCTCACAGCCATATGCTATCTGCCAGAATCCTGCCTGCTTCATGAGCTTCAATACCTCAGGATTTACCATGTTCACGCTTGCCATGCACCAGAAACTCAGGTCAAGCTTCTCTTTTATCAGCATCTTGCACAGCTTGATGAGCCTTTCCCTGTATGCTGCAAAATTATCCTCATAGATCTGTATCTCTCTTATGCCATAATTATCATAAAGATATCTTATCGTCTTCATCACATACTCAGCAGAATGGGCCCTGCACCTGTTGCCGAACACAACATTTGCGCAGAACGTGCATTGCATTGGGCAGCCTCTTGACGTGATTATCGAGATTGAAGGAAGCCTATACAAACTATTTGCAGGAGGCATGTAATATTTGGTTATGTCAGGCAGCAGGTCATATGCTGGCATAGGAAGTGTGTCAAGATCCTCTACGAATCCCCTTGGTTCTGTCTTTACAAGCTTCTTTCCTTGCCTGTACATCAATCCTTTCACAGAAGAAAGATCCTTTTTATTGTCAAGTGATTCAAGCAGTTCTGTTATGGTTATGTCTGCTTCTCCAAGAACACCTATGTCAAACTGAGGATACTTATCCATGGTCTTCTCAGGAAGAGCTGTTATGTGCGGACCGCCTACAAGGATTGTGATTTTATTATTCTTCTGCTTGATCATCTTTGCAAGCTTGCCTGCATGATCCACAAATGCCGTTGTTGAAGAAAGGCCGACATAATCCGGTTTCTTATCCAGTATTATCTTGAGTGCCTGAGAATATCCGAGATTCAGTGCTCCGCAGTCCAGTATCTCTGTATCATGATTATTCTGCCTGGTTATTGCAGCAAGCTGCGCAAGCCCTATCGGAGCCTGTTCATTGCCTGCTGCTGCAAGATCTCCGTAGATATCCTTCAATGTGGCAGGCGCTTTGACAAAAATTATCTTTCCCATGCTCTACCTCTTGCCTGCTTTATCATTGCTGCCATTATCTGAATCATTTTTTTTCCCTGTTCTCTCTGCCGGTTTACTCTTAAAATAGTTCTTTGAGTGAAGAGCCACTTTGACGAGATAAAACCAGCTGAGGTTCTCCATGCTCTTTATTCCCATTGCATAATGCGCCTGGAATATCAGGCTATATAATGGGTTTGACGGAAATTTTATGAGAAGCCTCATCATCCATTTAGGTATCCTGAAGACATTTCCGAACTGGAAGAGCTTCTGGTGATTCTCTATGTCTTTCTTGTTCTCTCTCTTCAATGGGGTCCCATTGAAGAATGAATGATCAAGATTGTTTATGTCATAATCTTTCCTTAGCAGGCCTTTCTGCTTTGCAATCTCCATTATCTCTGTGCCTGGATACGGGTGCATCAGCGAGCACCAAGCATGAGTAGGGTGTATCAGGCAGGACATCTCGTATGTCTCTAGTGCTGTTTCAAGAGTCTCTCCTGGAGCGCCAAGTATATTGTATACCTGGAGCTTTATCCCATATTTCTTTATGATCTTCGCAGAGCTGATTATCTGCTCATTTGTTATGCCCTTCTTCAGTATCTCCTCCCTTATTTTCGGATTTGCTGATTCTATGCCCATCCTTATCGAATTGCAGCCTGCTTTCCTCATCATCTTTATGAGGTCTTCATTGACCAGGTCTGCCCGTGCTGTAACGCTGAAAGGCAGTTTGACTTCATTCTTGTATCTTGTCAAGAACTCATTGAACCACTCTTTCTTGCCGAGTACGAATGTGTCATCATAGAAGAAGATGTATTTTATCTTCTTGTTCGAGGCGAGGATCTCTTTTATCTCTTTCATCATGCTTGAAGGAGATCTTCTCCTGACAATGCTTCCTTTTCCTTGGTATATCTCATTGTATCCCTTGTTGAAGCAGAATGTGCATCTGTAAGGGCATCCTCTGCTTGACATGAATGCGCCTACCTTGTCATCCTTAAGCAAAGAATATTTGTCATAGATGTCCCTGTCTGCATAAGGCAGGGTATCAAGATCCTCTACAAGATTCCTTATGGGGTTCCTGTGTATTTCCCCGCCCTTCTTCAGCCAGAGATTAGGTATTCCAGTGATATCCTCTTTTGCCTGCATCTTGTCAAGCAGCTCTGATATCGCATACTCGCCTTCTCCCCTGCAGACTATGTCAATGAAGCTTTCTTTTATTATCTCTGGAAAGAATGTAGGGTGAGGGCCGCCGACAAGTATGGGTTTTTTCAGCTCCCTCTTTATCCTTTTTGCAAGATCAGCCATCCATATGTATCTTGTGGTTGTTATTGAGAACCCTACGACATCCGGATTTATCCTCTTGATCTCCTTTATGAGATCCTTTTCCATTGATTCTATAAGTATGTCAAACTTATGGCCCCCTTTTTTTATGACTGCTGCGAGGAGCATCACGCCATAATTCCTAAAGATATCCTGCTGGATAAACAATATTTTCATATCAAAACCCCAGTACCCCGCTAACAATGCATTCTTGATATTATTGATGCATTTATTATATATTTGTTATATAATTGATTGGGCCTATTTATAAAGATTTCGTGGCTCCTGGAGCTCATGGAGATCTTAAGATATCCAGCGTATATGCGGTGTGTTTGAAGTTTGAAGCAAAATTTATAAATTAAGGGCAAATCAAAAACAAGATGAGAATACTGCTTATATCTCCGCCGCCATTGAATACCTTAGAGGAACCGGAAGTGGCGAACATAAAGACAGGAACCGCCGGCTGTTTCCCGCCTCTCGGACTCATGTACCTTGCAGGCTATGCAAGGAAGAATTCCTCACATGACGTGATTATGGTCGATGCAAATGCATTCAATATGTCCTACAAGCAGCTTGAGAAAGAGATAAGGAAGATAAAGCCTGATCTTGTGGGTCTTGGCACAACATCTTTCTCGCTTAAGGACACTATAATAACAGCAAAGATAGTGAAGGGCATAGACAAGAAAATACATGTGAATGTGGGCGGACCGCATCTTCTCATCTATCCAAAAGAGACCCTTTCTCTTAAACCGTTTGATTCTGTGACAATAGGCGACGGAGAGGTCACTTTCCTGGATCTCGCAGATGCGCTTGCGCAGGGGAAGGATCTGAGGACAGTTAAGGGGCTTGGATTCAAAGAAGGAAAAGATATGATAATCAATGAACCAAGAGAGCCTATTGAAAATCTGGATATGCTGCCTTTCCCTGCAAGAGACCTGCTTCCTATCAAAGTGTATTATTCTGGAGTATCTGACAAGAAATTCATGACAACCATGCTGTCAAGCAGAGGCTGTCCATGGAACTGCAGGTTCTGTTTCTCAAAGGGAATAAAGTACAGGCAGAGATCTCCGAAGAATATAGTTGATGAGATATCGGAATGCGCAAAGATGGGCATAACAGAGTTCAATTTTGTGGATGAGACATTCAACGCAAACCCGAAGAATGTGATAGAGGTCTGTGACCTGATAATGAAGAGGGGGCTCAAGATAGACTGGGCTATAAGAGGCAGGATAAATACCATAAACGAGAAAGTCCTCAAGAAGCTCAAGCAGGCAGGATGCACAAGGATAAATTATGGCGTTGAATCAGGCAATGATGAGATACTTAAAGTCATAAACAAATGCGTCACAAAGGATCTGGTGAAAAGAGTATTTGAGATGACAAACAAGGAAGGCATAAAGACAGTCGCATTCTTCATGATAGGCCACCCGACAGAGAAAAGGGAACAGGTCCTTGAGACAATAAGGTTTGCAAAGGAGATAAAGCCTGATTATGCTGTATTCTCCATATTCCTGCCATACCCAAAGACAGAATTCTATGAGATGGGGCTGAAAACCGGCCTGATAAAAGAGGATTACTGGAAAAAGTTCGCGAGAAACCCGGAGAAACCGTTCAAGCCAAAGGTATGGGAGGAGATATTCACAGAAAAGGAGCTTTATGATCTCTCAAAGATTGCATACAGGGATTTCTATTTTGATCCAAGATACTTATTGAGAAGGGTATTCGGCATAAGATCCTTCACAGAGTTCTCAAGGCATGCAAAAACAGCATTGAAGATGATGCATGGCTGAATCCTGCAGGATATGATGATACACTCAGACATAAAAATATCATAAAAATGCATGAAAATATAGAAATATAGGAAAATTTTAAAAATAGACCTATTTTATTCAGATATGCTCAGATATGTTGTGGGAATGATGATGCAAAGATGATATCTAGATAGGATTGAGATAGGATTAATATGAGATTAAGCATAATAGTTCCGGTCTATAATGAAGAGAAAAGAGTGCCTACTTTCCTGAAGGGCCTTGTTGAGTATTCTAAGAAGCATTTCAATGATTATGAGATAATAATAGTGAATGACGGCTCAAAAGACAATACAGAGAATGTCGTAAAGGCGATAATAAGGAAAGACGCCAATTCCAGGATATTATCATATAAGAGAAACAAAGGCAAGGGCTATGCTGTAAGGAAAGGTGTTCTTGAATCAAAAGGAAAAGATGTCCTGTTCATAGACGCAGACGGCTCAATCGCGCCAGACCAGATCCCGCTGATGCTTGACAAGCTGAAAGAGTATGACATTGTTGTCGGATGCAGAAGGATCAAAGAAGCAGGAGTGAAGGCATCGATGCTCAGGGTCTTCATAGGGACATTCTTCAATTATTATGCAAACGCCCTTTACAGGATAAATGTTCGGGACACCCTCTGCGGTTTCAAGGGATTCAAGAGGAATGCAGCAATAAATCTGTTCAAGGATATGATCTCAGAGAGATGGATATTTGATGTTGAGCTGTTCTATAAGATAAGAAGAAGGGGGCTCTCTCTTTATCAGCTTCCGATAGTATGGGTGCATAAGAAAGGCACAAAGATAGGGCTGTTGGATCCATTAAAGATGGCCTGGCAGCTTATTGTTCTCAGGATAAGAATCATGAGAAATTGATTGATGAGTTTACTGATTGATCATCTTAACAGGTTATTCTATATAATCATTTCATTATCCCGAACCATTCGTAAAGGAGCCTGTCAGTTGCCTTGACTATCCCTGTGCCATTTCCCATTATCCTTATGCAGGCATTGTTCTCCTTTATCACAGCTGCCTTGTCAGATCTCTCCATATATATCACTGGCCTGTTGGTATTGCTGCAGTTCACGATGGGCCTTGTCTGGCATGCCACCGTCTCATTCTTTGAGCATGCTGCGACAGGAAGTATGTTGAAGACCTGCCCGAGATTTATGCTCAGCTCTCCGCTTGCAAGCGCTGTGTATGCCAAATCCTTTTCAGTAGGATCAAATGCGACATATGTGCCATTAAGGGCTATGAAATCACTTACATTGCCTGAGAGAGGGACATCCTCAAGATCTCTTGGCCCATAATGGAACTGCACATTGTACAGATTGTTTGTCCTGAATTTCTGTATCTGAGTGAACCACATTCCGTTTGCCTTTACAAACGAGTATCCGTTGTAGAGATAACCTTCATCCTTGCTTAATTTTCCTTTCATGTTGTCCTGATGGAGTTCATCTATTGTCTTTACGTGCTTGTTCTTTACAAGCCAGTATCCTCCTATGAACAGTGCAAATAACATGATGACTATCAGTATTGCTGCAACAAGAATCTTGTCAGAGCGGGTAAATCTTATTGAGAAGTCTTTGATCTCTTCAATGTTCTTGTTTGATTTATCGCCTGGTTTTTCGGATTTCTTCAAACTCATCTAATCACACCCAACAGATCATAGAGCATCCTGTCCCTCAATCTCAATATGCCGGATTCAGAATCAGACTCAAGTATTATGCAGTTATCATCATAGGATATGCCTGTCTCATTTCCCTGCCTGAAATACAGGACAGGAACAGAAGATGTTGAGTTCCTGCATGTTATTATAGTCTTGTTGAACCTGTTCTCTTTTATGAAAGAGTATACAAAATAGACGCCTCTTTTCTCCATTATATCTTTCATCTCAAACTCTGCAAGGCCTATTGCATCCTTGAAAAGATCATCAGGGTCTGATGTCACATATATCATCTTTGTGCTTGCAAGTATTGATGAGATCTCTGGAGTGACATTTATCTGTTCAACCTGAGAAGGATGATTGTAGAATGTTATCTGCTGCTTTTCTGGGGATTTGAGGTTTAGGATCCATTTGTTGTCTTCTGTCACGCTGAAAGAGAAATTGTTGTATTTGAGATTTGAGTTTGAGGAATCGTCACGATTGCTCATAAACGCTATCGCGCTGAGGACCATTATTGCGCATATGAATATGCTCATCCAGAGGGTCTTTGAGCTTTTTTTCTCCCCTTTAATTATGGGCTGGGCTTCAAGCATCCTTTTCTTGCTTTTTTTGAACTTCTTCATTATGATGCAGGTTTAAAACGTTGTTTTTAAAGCTTTTGAAAGATTGGATCAGTATTAAAACCAGAAGATTTATATATCCCTTGCATACTCAGTAAGTAAAAGTAATATATAATGATATTTGATATGTATTAGTATGCAAAAGAGAATGGGCAAAAAAGAGGATAATAAAGGAAAAGAAAGGATAACCATAACAATAGATGATAATCTTCTCGCATGGCTTGACAGGAAAGTGGTTGATAAAATATTCGCCAACAGGAGCCATGGCTTTGAATATATCATAAAAAGAAAGATTGAAGAAGAGAAAGCAGAAGAAAAGAAGGCAGGAGAAGGGCAATGAACAGCATATTCACATGAAAAAGACAATAATCAAGCTGGATAATGTATGGAAGATATATAAGATGGGCGATGTAGAGGTTCCTGCGCTGAGAGGCCTAAATCTTGAGATAAAGGAAGGTGAGTTTGTCGCGATAATGGGCCCTTCTGGATCAGGGAAAAGCACTTCGATGAACATGGTCGGCTGCCTTGATGTTCCGACAAAGGGAAATATTTATCTGGACGGCAAAAACATCTCCCATATGACAGAATCAGAGCTTGCGCAGATAAGAGGAAGGAAGATAGGATTCATTTTCCAGCAGTTCAACCTGATACAGACACTGACTGCAATAGAGAATGTCGCATTGCCCATGATATTCCAGAACACAACAACAGAGCAGAGGACAAAAAAATCGACAGAGCTCCTTGAGATGGTCGGTCTTGGAGACAGGATGAACCACAAGCCTTCTGAGATGAGCGGAGGACAGCAGCAGAGGGTGGCTATCGCAAGGTCACTTGCAAATGACCCTGATGTCGTGCTTGCAGACGAACCGACAGGAAACCTGGACAGCAAGACAGGAGACTCTGTCATGGACTTCCTGTGCAACCTGCATGCCACAAAAGGAAAGACAATAATCTTGGTGACTCATGATGAACATGTTGCCCAGAGCGCAGAAAGGATTGAATACCTGAAAGATGGGATTGTAGTCAGCACAAAAAAAGGCAAGAATCATACTAAAAGCTGTTTAAGAGGTGTAAAGGATGAAAAATACAAAAGATGAAAGGATAGAGGATAGAATGATAAAAAAGATATTTTTGATTGCTTCAGCAGTCATTATGCTCATCATGGTTTCGGGGCCTGCATGCGCAACATACGACAACACGGTAAGTGTTTCTCTTGAAAAGCCGCAATATACACAGGATATACAGGTTCTTACGCTTAAATACGATCCATACCCAGTGGGACCTGGAGAATATTTTGATCTCTGGCTGAAGCTTGGAAATGAAGAGTCAGCAGACATTGATGATCTCGCATTCGAGCTTGTCCCGGAATATCCTTTCAGCATAGACAAGAGCGAGATAGCCCAAAGGAACTTTGGGAAGATATATGCCAATTCAATCGTCCTTGTGCATTATAAGGTGAGAGTTGATGAAGGGGCTCTTGATGGAGTGACTCCGATAAAATTCAGGTATAGATATGTCCAAAGCAACCTCAAATGGATTGAAGGCCAAGAAAATATACTTATCCAGACAAGAGAGGCTGTGCTTAATGTGGTATCTGTTTCATCAGATCCAGAGACAATACCTCCTGGAAAAGAAGCGATGATAAAGATAACAGTGAAGAACCAGGCAAGCTCTGTGATAAGAGATGTTTTGTTCAATCTTGACCTTTCTATGTCAACAGTCGCAAAGAATCCTGCAACAATGAACCCTACATCAACATTGATAGATTCATACTATAATTCAATACCACTTGTTCCGATAAACTCATCCTCGCAGAAGATGGTAGGATATATTGGCGCAGGAGAAGAGAAAGAGATTATCTATCACGTGAGGGCGATGGCTGACGCTAAGGCAAAAGTCTATAAGGTGCCTATAAGGATGACTTATCATGACAGTGTGGGAAGCAACTACACAAAAGATGATGTCATAGGCATTGTCATAGGCGATGTGCCGGATGTATCGGCATACATAACTGATAACACAGTTTATAATTCAGGGGCAACAGGGACTGTAAGCATAAAGTTTGTGAACAAAGGGGCGACTGACGCAAAATTCTTTAATGTAGTGCTGAAGCAATCGGATAACTATGATATAATTTCGTCTGACAATGTGTACATAGGAAGCCTTGATTCTGATGATTATGAGACAGCAGACTTCAAGATAAATGTGAAGAAGCTGAAGAGCGGAAAGCTGAATATCCCTGTGCATTTTGAATTCAAGGATGCCAATGGCAATGATTATTCAAGGGATGCGAATCTTGAGCTTGTTGCATATAGTACAGAAGAAAGGGGACAGGGAGGGAATGGGTCTCTCACTTCGATAATTGTCGTGCTGATAATACTTGCAGCAGGCTGGCTTATCTACAGGAAATGGGAAAAGGGAAGGAAGAAGAACGCCAGGAAAGAGAAGGCGTGATCCAAAATGCATTATCAGGTGATCTGCTGCATGCAGATCCCTCATTTTTTTAGCGGGAAGTGTTTTCATGATAGTTGACTATCTCAAGCTGGCAGTCGGTAATTTAACAAGAAGGAAGCTCAGGTCATGGCTCACTCTCATAGGGATATTCATAGGCATAGCTGCTGTTGTCTCTCTTATAGGCCTTGGAGAAGGCCTGCGTAATGCTATTTCTTCGCAGTTCAGCATGCTCGGGACTGATGTGATTACAATACAGGCAAGCGGAATACAGTTTGGCCCTCCTGGAAGCGGTGTTGTGAATCCCCTTAAGAAGGATTATGAGAACAAGATACAGAGTGTGAATGGAGTAAACCTTGTTATTAACAGGATAATAGAGACAGGCAAAGCAGAATTCAACCAGAGGATCTCCATAGTCTACATAGGAAGCATGCCTGATGGTGAAAAAAGAAAAGAGGTAGAAGGCAGGCTTAGCTTAAAAGCTGTTGAAGGAAGGCCGCTTAAAGACGGCGACAAGGGAAAGGTGTTCTTAGGGAGCGATTTCAGCAAGACAGACGCCTTTGGCAAGGCAATCCAAGTGGGAAACAAGATAATGATACAAGGAAAGGCTTTTGAGGTTGCAGGAATAGGCAAGAAAACAGGAAGTTTTGCTTCTGATATGGCTGTCCTGATGAATGAGGATGACTTGCGGCAGCTATACGATAATAAGGATGATGTCAGCATGATAATTGTAAAGGTAGACACAGGAGTTGACATGAATTCAGTAAAAGAGGGCATAGAAAAGGTCTTGAGGAAAGAGCGTAATGTGAAAAAAGGAGAAGAGGATTTCACTGTTGAGCTTTCTGTGAATGCGATAAAAACGCTTGAATCCACATTGTTCGCTGTGCAGCTTTTTGTCTACATCATAGCAGGCATATCTCTCGTTGTAGGTGGGATAGGTATAATGAACACTATGTTCACTGCAGTTGTCGAGAGGACAAAGGAGATAGGGATACTGAAATCAATCGGAGCAAGGAATTCAGATATATTCCTTATCTTTCTTATTGAGTCTGGCATGCTTGGATCTGTAGGAGGAATCATTGGAATGAGCATAGGAGTGGCTTTAGCAGAGGGGCTCGCGTTCATCGGAGGGATCTATCTCAGTTCAGACCTGATAAAAGCAAGCCTGCCATGGTGGCTTATCACAGGAGCATTGT
>JAPLZS010000167.1 GCA_026394915.1 Candidatus Woesearchaeota archaeon
ATAAAATCGGTCTCTCGTATCGAGGACAGCAAAGTCATGCAGATCCAGATGATCTGCTATCTCTCTCACTTCATCGATCTCGCCGATTCGCATTGTTCCTGTGTCCAGTGTCCTGAAATGCAGTCTCTCTGGTTCAATAGCCCTGCTGAGCAAGGCAGACTGAACATCTGAGTCCACACCGCCAGAAAGATACTGCAGTACATGAAGATCAGGATAGGTTGCATCCCAGATAAGTTTTTCCGCATGCTCAATCTCCTGGTCAACTGTTCTTTTCTTTGCTTCAGGGAACCCGCATACATGCCTGAAGAAATTATCAAACATCCTGTCTCCATGCTTTGTGACTGGAATCAGTTCAGGATGGAACTGCACAGCGTAGATTCTTTTTTCCTTATTGCCGATTGCTGCAATCATGCCTTCGCTTGTTGCGTAAACCTCAAAACCAGGCGGAACCTTGACAACTGTGTCAAAATGGCTCATAAGAATTCTTTCTTGTTCAGACAACCCTATAAAAGGGCCTTCTCTTTTTTTCACTGTTATGTAATTCCTGCCGTACTGCCCTCTTTCTCCCTTTTCAACCCTGCCTCCGAGCTGATGAGCAACTGCCTGCATGGAATAGCATATGTGGAACATGGGTTTGCCGAGTCTATACACCTCAGGATCTATCAGAAGAGCATCAGGATCATTTACGCTTCTGGGTCCTCCGCTTCCTATTATAAAATCAGCATCAACAAGCTTATCAGCAGAAACATCGAATGGAAGTTTTCTTATTTCATGTCCAAGCTCAATGCATCTGCGCATGATGACCTTCTCAAGCTGCGCCCCTGCATCAAGCAAAACTCCTTTAGCCATGAAAAAAGAATAATGATATTCCTTAAATACTTTTCCGTCCTAAAATACCAACTAAACTGGGACAAAAACAGAAGAAAAATAGAACTAAAATATAACGCAAGCTTTATCTAATCTCCACTCCGTCTATCTCAAGGAGAGTCTGCTTTGCGAACTTCAGCTTCTCTTTTGTGTCTGCATAGATTGTGAAAAGCTTATCGCCTTTCTCCACTCTGTCTCCTTTATGCCTGTAAAGATATATTCCGGCGCCTTTGTCTTTCGGACAGCCCGCAATCCTTGCGACCTTTGAGATATCCTTGTTGCTTATGTGCCGGACTGTTCCGCTTTTTTCTGCAATGTAATTGTAAGTATGCTCTCCGATGTAGATATCTTTCTCGTCTTTTATCTTCAGGCCCTGCGCTCTTGCTATAGCCATGAACTGATGATATGCCTTGCATGACCCGATTATATCTTCTGCCATCTGCATTCCTCTGCCTTTCTTTGCCTTGCCGCACATCTCAAGCAATAATCCAGAGACATAGATTGATTTTTCCCTAAGATCCTGAGGAGCCCTCTTGTCTCCCTTGAGAAGCCACATCACATCCCTTGCCTCGAGAGCAGGCCCTATCCCATTTCCGATCGGCTGTGAGCCATCTGTTATTATCACTTTTGTCTTTATCCCGATTGCCTTGCCGAGCTTCTCAAACTGCCTGCCAAGATGCTTTGCCTCTTTCATGGATTCTATTTTAGCGTCTTTTCCGACAGGTATATCGACCAGAAGGTGTGTTGCAGAGACAGAGCCTTTCTTTGCCATTATGGAGGCGAGAAGCTGGCCTTCTGCATCTATGCTTAGAGGATGCTCTATGTTGATTATGGTGTCATCAGCAGGAGCAAGATCAACTGCTCCGCCCCATACCATGCAGCCTCCTGTTTTCTTTATTGTTGATAATATCTCTTTCATCGACAGGTTGACATTTGCGATTATCTCCATTGTGTCTGCTGTACCGGCAGGCGATGTTATTGATCTTGAGCTTGTCTTGGGCATGGCAAGCCCTGCTGCAGTGAGTATGGGGACAGATATCATTGTTGTCCTGTTGCCTGCAACACCGCCTATGCAGTGCTTGTCTACCACTATCTTTGCATCGAGCTTTATCTTCTTGCCGGCATCTATCATCGCTCTTGTAAGGGCAACAGTCTCCCTGAAAGACATGCCTCTCATGTAGTTTGCAGCGACATAATATGTGAGCTCGACCATTGTTATCATGTTGCTGACAGTATCATTTATTATCTCCCTCACTTCCTCATACTTCAGCTCCTTTCCGTCCATCTTGTTCTTTATATACGTGAGGGAGATGGGCTTGTTTGTCACGCTCATGTTCACAATGTCGCCGTCCTTTGTGCTGAGCTTGTCAAGAACTTCCTCGAATAATCCGATGCTTCCTTTAGGCACAATATTCTCAGATTCAGCAAAATCAACAACAGTTATGACTTCCTTATTTCCCCGCTTCAGCTTTACCCTGTCAGCAAGATGGAGGTCAAACAATGCAGCATCATGCTCATTCATGACTGCAACAAGGACTTCTCCTGTAGCCACATCCATATCTTTTACTTTTAATTTCATGAAGATGCACTGCTCCTGCCGCACTCAGCTGTTGAATATCTCTGATTTCTCTTTCTTGTACACTTCCAGGAAAGAGATGAAGAAAGCAAGTATCAATGGCCCTATGAACACTCCGATGAAGTCCAGCAGCGCAATCCCGCCAAGCGCCCCTAAAAGGATAAGGAGAGGATGCATTCCTGCCCTTTTGCCGACAATCTTGGGCTTTATCATGTTGTCGATGGTTGATATCAGGCAGAGCCCCACTATGAATAGCCCGATTCCCTGCCACATCATTGATGTCGATCCTGACAGGTATCCTTGGTATATCTGGAACAATGACATAGGCATCCATATCAGCGCTGTGCCTATGAATGGTATCATTGCAGCAATGATAGACAATGCTCCCCAGAAGAATGGCGATTGCGTGGAATTGAATATGATGAATGCTGCAGTTGCCACAACGCCCTGGATCATAGATACGATTATCGCTCCATAAACAGTCGAATAGAAGAGATCTTCTGTCTGCTTCTTCAGCAGCACCTTGAAATCTTTTTTGAGAGGCATGATCTCGCCTATGTATTTCAATATTGCCTCGCCGTCCCTGAAAAGATAATATGTGGTGAATATGAATATCAGGACCTGCAGAGCAAGAGATGGTATCGAGATTATTATCGATTTTGAGATATCTGAGATGAAATTGAATATTACCTGATTTGTCCTTGGATCCTGGAGGATTCCTGCTGCATAATTGCTTGCTTTGCATAAGGCAGTGTCGCTGCTGCATTTGCCATCAAGACTGAGAAATGGGCCTTCAAGAGAGATATTGCCCAGTTCGCTCAATATCTTTGACCCTATGAGAATGGAGAAGATCACCAGTAATATGAGTATCAGAACAAGCATTATTGCAGAGCTTGCTGTCCTATTGTCAAGTCTTCTGTTCAGCCGCCTGAACAAAGGGTAGAATATGTAGACTGCGATGCAGCCCGAGAGTATTGCCGTAAGGAACGGTCTTATGATGAGGAAAGACAGTATGAGCAGCCCGAAAAAGAACAACAGGAACGCGTATTTCATGTATTGCTTCATTAAACTGCACCTCTTTATGATAAATATATAAAATAGGATATTTGTTATATAAAGTTAGCGGTTTGTGGCAGATAAAATATTTATAAGAACCCTGTCTCCTGGCTTGATATTCATTTCTTCTGCAACTTTGTTCGGGAAGATTATCCTTATTGAATCCTTCCATCTTTTTGCGGTTGTTTCAAAGATCATCTTAACCACATCATTTTAATCTTTTTCTCTTTACAATTTCAGGCTCTGAAAGATAATTGCCATCTGAAACAACATGGCTGCCTATCTTTTTTTCTGCGTCTTTTCTTGCATTGCCTGCCACTTCACCGCCTTCTTTGGCTGCCTTTGAGCATTCAGGGAATTCTTTTGCATCTTTGCTCTTTGTGATCTCTGTTGTCACTTTTTCGCCGAGCATAGTAAATATAATCTCAAGGTCGTTCATGTGGTCACGCAAGTTCTCTGTCTTCAATCCCTTAAATTCCTTGTATTCGTTCGGAGTCATGTCAAATGTTGCTTTGCTTATCTCTGCTGTAAGGATAGCATATTCTTTTCCTTGCTTCACTCCTCTTTTGCCCCATTCATCTGTAAGCTCATCCCTTACCGCTATGCCTCTTACCCTCTTTTCAATCCATTCATCTGAGTATCCCTTTGCCTTGTAAATTTCCATCATCCTCTTTTGGGCTAATTCAGGGTTTTTTATCTCCTGGACGCGTTCGTAACCAATCTTAGCCAGCCACAATTTGAAAGGTTCAGCTCTTTTTGATGGAATTGATTGTATTATCCTGAATAAAGACTCTGTATTTGCAGCGTCTGTCTCGTAATATTTGCCGTCTGCAGAGGGTAATTTCAGTTGTCGACAAAATGTCGATAACTCAACTTCACTTGATTCTTTCTCTCTCTGTTTCAGCCTATACCAATAATCTTTCGCGTCTACGCTATCAGTCAATGCCTTTATCACATCTACTACTGAGAAATACCACTCCTCATTGTGCCAGATTCTTCTTATTTTTGTTCCTTCAAAAACAGCTAAAGCATTGTTTGGTTCCATATTAATCCCCTTTCCATGAAAATCGTAATCTTTCCGGATTTATTCTCTTAAACAGAGCATGAATATAAACCTTACGCCTAGATGTCCAGTGTCCTGTGAGAACTAAATCAAGTCAGCCATCCAGTCATACTTGTATTCCTGCACTGTGGGCAGTGTTTCTATGTCCTTTATGACGTCTGCAAACTTCTGCCTTATCTCCCTGAGGATATCATCAAAGTCCATGTAATCCTTTGCGCAGACGCCTATTGTGAAGTCATACTTGCCTGAGTTCTTTGCAACGTAGATTATCTGCCTGTGGCCTTTGAGGTAGTTTATGAATTTAGTTTCATCTTCAGGCTTTACATTGTAGCATGAGAACAGGACATAGACATATAATGGATAGCCCAATTTCTGGGGGTTTAGCAGGGTGTGGTGGGCCCTTATGACCTTTGACTCCTCCATCTTCTTTATCCTGTACACTACGACATCCCTTGGCAGGCCTGTCTTCTTGGCTATCTCTGCTATTGTCTGCCTTGCATTCCTCTGCAATTGCTCGAGGATCTTCTTGTCCTTGCTGTCAAGCTTGGCCTTTTCGCCTTTTGTGAGCTCCATATTTTGCTTATAATCAGTAATTATTTATAAATATTTGCTTATTTTGAGGTATATTATCAGGATAAGGTTTTATAATACTAATTAATACTATATCATAGTAATAAAGCGGGGGAAAGAAATGAAACTAATCAATATATTAGCAGCTGCATTGATCGGAGCAAAACTGCTCTCAGCAGATCCAGTAATGGCGCAGCAGCCTGCAGAGACTGCCAAGCAGGAGCAGCCAGGCAGCAGGATAACTCTTGCAGAGAGAACAGATTTTCTAAGCAGATTCAATTTCAGGGGATACAGGTATTCAGATGATTATGTAATCCAGCTTAACCCAAGCGCAGCATATGGAAACACCTCTTTGATAGGCTTCATGAACTATGACAGCGCAACAGGAAAATTCAATGAGATAGATGCAACGCTTGATTTCACAAGGCAGTTCGGGCATCTGTCGATGTCTGCAGGATACACCTATCTGCATTTTCCGAATACAGAATCCAAAGACAGCCAGGAGGTCTATGCAAGCGCATCGTTGCTTGATAATATGCTTAATCCTACTTTTGCAGTGTTCCATGATTTTGCTGATGTAAGAGGAGATTATATCCCGTTCTCAATAAGCCACACATTTGAAACAAGCAAGCAGCCTATAACAGTTGCAGGAAAGCTGGTGTACAACAATCATTTCCTGAGACAGGGATCAGGATTAAGCAATTGGGAAGCTTCTGTCGCAATGCCTGTCTCATTGTCGCCAAAGACCACAGTGACGTCCAGCTTGAATTATACGCATGCTCTTGACAGGGCTGATTTTGAGGATTTTGTCTATTTTGGGGTCAGCGTAAACGGAAGTGTTGAGCATGGCAAGGATTAAACTAAGGGAGCATCCGAGCCAGTTCACAGGGTTGATACTGACATCTCTTATCATCTTATGCTGCTGCATGACGGAGCAAGAGTGAGTGTTTATCATAAATCCATTGATGTGTTATCAGAACTTAATAAATCTCAGAGTGAGTGTTATGAGCCTTCACCAAGAAGAATGAGAATTCTGGACGCAGGCACTGGTTCAGGAGTATGGGCCATTGATTTGGCAAAAGCATTTCCAAATGCAGCTATTGATGCAGTTGATTACCATGCTGATGTTGTTGAATTTGCCAAGAAACAGATATCATTATGGCCGAGTTTAAGCGATAGAATCAATGTTATCCAAGGTGACTTAACAGGATATAGCGGCAGTGAATATGATCTCATTGTTACCGAACTTGACGGCGGTGTTGGCAACAATGAAGGGGAAAAACGTGTTTTCAACAACCTAAGAAAATTGTGCAGTCACAGGGGAACAATAATTCCAGATTCAATTCAAATAAACATAAATCCTGTTGAAGTTCCAGATTTCATCATTCTTGGGAATTATTTGCAGCCTTCAGAAAGAAAGGAAAAATGCAGAACAGATTTGTATTATCTTATAGACGGGCTTCAACCAGAAGCAGAGCTTTGCAGTCGTAAAAATTTTGATGGTTTTAAAACAAAATATGAAATAACAGAAGGCATAGAGAAAATTTTAGGATTTGAGATATCCAGAAAAGGAAAACTGACAGGGTTTATTGCTTGGTTTATACAAGAATTAATAAATTATCCCATCAACTCAAACTGCCCCTTTCCTATCAGATTTTCGAATAGCACAAAAGATATTCCAACCTCCTGGGGCCAGGCTTATTTCCCTGTTGAGCCATTTGATGTCAAGCATGGAGATGAGATACTGCTTAATTTTGCAGAGGTAATCACTCCAGCAGGCCCGATTCCTCATTATGACTGGTCTGTTGTACTTAATGGAAAGCTGATTGGGCAATACTCAAATGAGAAGAATCAGGAGAGGAGGAGATGAACAGAGCAATAAAGAAAGGGCTTTGGGTATTGGCTTCTCTTTATGCCTTGAATTTTTGGTATCATGCTGCTAAAGCATTCCCTGATCTCAATGAGTATTCCAAAGCCAGCAACCAATATGCAAAGATAGGAATGTGTTTACCAACTCTGCAATCCCAACTCAGCAATTGCAGAGATGATGTTTGTACAAAGAAATATTCAACACTGCTTGATAAATGCAGCTCAGAATTAAGGCCGTTTGAGCAGGAAGAGGAAGAGCATGGGGAAAGATTCTCTGCTGAGATGGCAAAAGGCATGATTCCGTGGTATGCTCTGAGGGATTAAGATGAAAGTGGCGGCGATATTTCCCGGCGAAGTCAAGCAAGACATACAAATTGATTTAAGCACAGAGCAGGCACTTGGGATAGCATATGTTGCACAGGCAGCTAAAAATGCAGGCCATGATGTAAAACTTTTTTATGGTCGCCCTTCTTTGGAATTATTGCTGGGATTTGATGTTATAGCAGTATCTTCAATGACCAAAGACATACCCTGCGCTCTGCAGGTTTCGAGGGAAATAAAAAAGAGTAGTCCAAATAAAAAAATAATCTTCGGCGGGCCTCATATTTCAGGAGACCCTGATTTTGTCCTTGATTCATCCATTGATTACGGCGTAATCGGAGAAGGGGAGCAGACATTTGTTGAATTGTTGGCTGCGCTTGAGCAGGACAAAAACCCAAATAATGTAAAAGGGATTGTTTATTCAAAAGGGGGCAAAGCTGTTTTTACAGGAACAAGGGAAAGGCTGGATCCAACAGGATTAAGGCCCATGAGAGTTGATGATTTCTATGGGATCTATGATGCTTCGCTTTACTATCCTGAACCATCAAAAAGGAGGTTCATTCCGCTTATCGGTTCAAGAGGCTGCACAAAAGGATGCGAATTCTGCGACAGCGAGATTATGTGGGGCAGGAAGATAAGGTACAGGACTTCAGAAGATATAGAAAAAGAGATTAAAGAACTGTATAAAGATGGAAGGGATGTTTTCTTTTTTGATGATGAAAACCAATTCCTTAATCGCCAAACCGCAAAAGAAACAATAAAAAATCTGATTGGAAAAGGCTATAATCTGGCAGGCGTAGGGGATGTCCGATTGATTGATCCCGAAATTCTTGGCCTCCTAAAGCAGGCCGGCTGGACAACTATATTGTGGGGTGTAGAATCACTTGATCTCAATGTCTTGAATGCTGAAAAGAAAGGCTCAACTCCGGACAGGATTTATAGTGTACTCAAAGAATCAGAAAGGCTCGGGATTTTCAATCAACCAATGGCAATGATCGGATTTGAGCATGAAACAGAAGCAAGCATATTAGATAATAGCCATAGATTAATAGAATACCCCATGCATCAACTAAGGCTTGCTATAGCTACACCTTTCTTCGGAACAAGATTCCATAAAAGACTAAAAGAGCAGGGCCATTCATTTGACCCAGATCTATCAAAATGGGACACTGGCCATCTTGTTTATGACCATCCTACTATAACCCCTGAAAGAATGATAGAGTTGCAGCATCAGATTGTAACAGACTTTTACAAAAGCCCTCAATGGGACAGAAGAATGCATGACATGGCAAGGAATAACCCAAGACTAGGCCAGGCCATTGATGAGTTCAGGGAATATATACATTCAAGATTATAATATGCATCAATATTTTTTAAGATTATGAACAAATACCTAAAATTCACAAAAAACATGGCCTATTCCGGATTGGGGTTTGTGTTTGGTGGCATTGCAGGCTCTGAGATAACAAAGCATTTTACAAGTTCAGAGGCATGGATATCAGGAGCAGCAACATTATCTGAGTTTGTTTATGGTTACACCATAATGTTTGGTTCTCATGCAAAAGACAATCCTGACTTGTATACAGATCTTGAAGGGAAGTTATTAAAAAGAGAGCTTGCAAAGGACTGCATCAAGCTGGTCGGTGGAGTGAGCATTCTTGATTATCTTTATCTTACAGGCAGGGCATATCTCCAATATTATTTCCAAAAAAACGGCTATTCACCTGTTGATTCTTCCCTTCTTGCTGATGCCATATGCGTTCCTCTATTTGTTGCTGCTGCGATTCCAATAGGAAGACTTGTTGGAGTTATAAGAGAAAACAATGATAAAAAATAAGTGGGCCCGTCCAAACGAGCCTTTTAATAAAGCCTCGGGAAAACATAGCGGGTTTAAATCGCTTCGCGATTTAACCCACTTTACATGTCATTGTTTGATCCTGGGCCTTGCTGTAAGTAGCATGGGCCCGTCCGGACTTTCGCCGGCAGGTTACATTTGTGCTGATCTGCATCAATCTTCGGTCCATTCAACGAAGTTGAATGGGCCCTTGCGATTGCGCGCCAGCTGAGCGTAACCGGCTGTTTCGAACCGGAGACCTCCGCCTTTCAGAGCAATGAGGCAATGTCTGCATTGCTTGTAAGGGCGATGTCATAGCCGCTAGACTACGAGCCCATGAGACGGAAAGAAGAGTGTTTGTTTAAAAAAGTTTCTGTTTTTTATAAGGAAAATTGATGCTAACCTGATCCGGGACAGAGCTTTCTATCTCTGTATCAGGTACTTGTCGCAGCTGTCTTGCGGCACAAGAAGCAATGCCCTGTTGAAGCAGGTTCTCTGGCCGTTATTGTCTTTCTTCAGGGGAATGATTATTATCCTGTCTGCGCTCTTGTATTCCTCTCTCCATTTGCCCAGCGTGAGGTT
>JAPLZS010000170.1 GCA_026394915.1 Candidatus Woesearchaeota archaeon
AGATTGCTTGACATTATCTGGAGAGCATCCGGCAGTATGGATTCAGTGAAACTGCCTTTCTTGTCTGCAGACAGCAGAAGCCACATATATACAAACGCCTGCGTGAACAGGAAAGAAATGCCCAGCACAATAAAAAGATTGTATCCGAAAAACAGAATGAGGTATATTGTGGCAACAAGCGACAGGAGCATTGAGAAAAGCAGCTGAAATCCCATGAATCTGTTTATCTCGACATTTATATTTGAATATTCCAGCAGCTTTTTTATATTGTTCTTTAGATTTATCGGGAAAATCCTTGCAAAAAGCCTATACATTGAAAACATACTTCACCTCATACCATGCTGGGCCTGTTTGATGATATCATGCTCATGAAAAATAACTGGAAGATCAGCACTGCTGCATACATGCCCCAAAAAAGCAGTTTGAGTGTTGAGGATGAGAGCGAAATAAATGACCCGATCACCACTAAGAATGTCACAGAGAGGGCTGGCACGATGACGACCAATAGCATATAAAACATCGTAAGAGGATTTAGCTTTGAGCCATAATCCTGCACCTGCACTATCTGCTCATCTGAAAGCGACCGAACTATCTCGTTGAGCACAGGCCCCAAGTCAGAGCCGCTCTTTACTGCAGTGACTATCTGCCAGATCACCCTCTGGAAGTATACTGATGGATTCTCTGCAGCCATCTTCTCAAATGCATTGATCTGATGCGTTCCTGCATTTATCTCTTTTATTACCTTATTAAACTGCTCTGAAACACCGCCGTAATTCCCCCCTGCGATTGCGCTTATCACATCATATAACGGTATTCCTGAGCTTATCTGCACCTGCATTATCCTGAGGGCAGGGAGGAGGTTTCTTTCTATGCCATTCACTTTCTGGCTTATTACTGCCTTAGGGTATGTTATCTGCTGAAAGAAAATAAATGATATTACTGCTGCTGGAATGATCAATACTGCAGCAAGAGTATATTTTGTATTGTACTTGAGTGAACTGGCCAAGATAAACGCAAATATGAACAGAAAAAGGATGAAGTCAGAGAAAAGCGAAGCCGCTATGTAAGTTCTGGACTTTGTATCCATTCCAGCCTGTTTCAGATCAATTTCCGTCTCTGGCATCAGTCCATCAAGAAAATCAGACAGCCAATAGAATAATGACGCCCCTCTTCTCACAAATCCTTCTGGAAAAAAGCAGTAGGGTATCCTCATTTTTTGATTGCTCATTTTTTGACTATCTTCCCCTTGCTCATGTTTTTCTTCACCATATTCACAACAGAATCCCTGTCAAGATAATACTCATTCATAATCTTGCCGACCTCGTCAATCTGCCTTATATTGTTCTTCACAAGCCAGTCAAGTATGCTCTTTTTTGTCAGCAAATCATCATTGATCTCCTTCTGCGTCATCCCGGTGTGCCTGTTGAGCTCTTCGAAAAGCTTCAGGCTCTTTGAATGCGGCGCTATAGTGTCCTTGACAGGATCCCATCTGTAGAGCATGTTTATATTTATAGAAGCGTTCTGCCCTTCTCCTTCCACAATGAACTCTCCTGCCTGATACAGCCTCCTGATATTCTTTCTCCTGTCCCTGAACATGACAACACATAGGTCAACTGTCTCAAGAAGGTTTTTGGGAACATCTATAGGCGGGTTAACAAGCCTTGATGCTGTTTCAGAAAGGCTGTCTGCATGAAGCGTTGAATAGACTGAATGGCCTGTATGCATTGCCTCAAAAAGAACCTCTGCCTCCCTCTTCCTCCTTATCTCTCCCATCACTATCCTGTCAGGCCTCATCCTCAGTGAGTTCACAAGCAGGTCAAGCATTGTTATCTCTCCCTTTCCATCTGCTCCGGCAAGCCTTGTCACCATCGGAGTCCAATATAGATATTTCGGAAGCTGGAGCTCCCTTGTGTCCTCTATCGACACAATAGAGTGGTTTGGGGGTATGAACGGCATGCATATGTTGAGGAAACTTGTCTTGCCAGACCCTGTCCCTCCTGAAACAATCACATTCATCTCGTATTCTATTGCAAGCCAGATAAGGGACATGAGCTCTGAGCTCACAGTCTTTGTGTTGATAAAATCAGTGATAGTCCATGGGTCCCTCGCGAATTTCCTTATTGTGAGCGTGTTTCCTTTTGTGGTTATCGGATAAAGCACAACATTCACCCTGTCGCCTGTTATCAGGTGTGCATCAAGAAGCGGGTTAAGGACATTCACCTGCTTGCCTATCCTTCTTGCAATGATGTCAGAATAGTTCTGTATATCCGCCTCTGAATCTATTTTTTTGTTTGTCTCAAGCCAGCCATATCTCTTGTGATATACCTTGATATTCTCTGCAGCAGAATTTATCCTTATCTCCTCAAGCTGCGGATCAGAGAGCATGAATTCTATCTCACCAATGCCAAGCATCTCATGTATCAAAGTGCCTATCATGTATATTTTTGCGTTCTCATCGATATTTGGAAGGTGCTTCTTCAGGAGCTCTATTGTCTTTGACCTGAGCTTCTCCTTGAGCTCATTTATCACATTCATGTCTAGCACTTCCTGCACAGAGAAGGACATCTCGCTTACAAGCTCTCTCTTAAGTTCGTCCATCAAAGCCTTTGTCGGCATGGTGAATTCAGGGGATATGATTGTGTATATTCTTGCCTTGTTCTCATCATTCAGTATCTGCACAACAGCATCCATTCCTTCTGATCTGATAGAATAACTGTCAACTATGCCTGAATTAACTATGATTGGCTTCTTCATTTTCTCCATTATTCCTCCTGCTTGTTTTGCTTGCTTTCTTCTTCTCCTCTTCTTTGTCTTTGTTCTTCAGCCATTCCATGCTTATCAGCTGCGGGCCTGTGAATGCAGGGTAATACCTCTTTATCAGGCCATGGTCATCAAGTATCTTTGCCCATTCCTCAATTTTCTCCCTGCCTGTCTTCAGTTTTGATGCTGCATCAGATAATGTGATGTTTCCATTCTGCTGCACGCATGAATAAAGATCATCAAGCGCTGTCTTCAGCTGGGTATGTTCCCCATCCCTCTCTTCCAGGGGTTCTGCGGGTTTTGCCTGCTCTTTCTCTTTTTCTTCTGATGCATCAGCCTTACTGACCTCTTTCTGGATATTGACTTTCTCCTGAATATCTGCTTTCTTAATCATCTTTGATTTTCTTGATTCTGCGTGTTTTTCTGCTTCATTTGTTTTGCCTTTACTTGCATCCTTACTTGCGCTTTTTACAATGATAACAGGCCCTGCC
>JAPLZS010000037.1 GCA_026394915.1 Candidatus Woesearchaeota archaeon
ATTGAATGAGGAGTATAAATTCTAGATATAATCATTAAGGCATATTTAAATTCTTATCCTAAGAATTTAAACTCTCATTGAATTCAGTCTTTTTATCCTCTCTTCCATCGGAGGATGTGTTGAAAGCAACCCTGCAAGGCCTTTTGCAGAGAATGGATTGACTATGAACAATGCTGATGTTGCAGGACTTCCGAAGCTCATAGGGTTTTTGCTCACGCCAGATTCAAGCTTTGCAAGGGCGCTTGCAAGCGCCTTAGGGTCATGTATTGTCTTTGCTCCAGTTTCGTCTGCAAGATATTCCCTTGATCTTGACAGCGCAAGCTGGAGAAGCATTGCTATCAAAGGAGTTATTATTGAGATAGCAAGCAGATAAAATATGTTTCCGCCTTCCCTGTCATTGCTCCCTCCGCCGAACATCGCTCCAAATCTTGCCATCATCGCAATGTAGGATATCACTCCTGCAATCGTTGCTGCAATCGTCTGTATGAGTATGTCCCTATTCTTTATGTGACTCATCTCATGCGCAATGACGCCTTTGAGCTCTTCTTTGCTCAGAAAATCCATTATCCCTTTTGTGCACGCCACAACAGCATGCTTTGGATTCCTTCCTGTTGCGAATGCATTAGGTGTTTCTGTCGGAACAATGTAAACCTTTGGCATCGGTATTTTTGCAAGCTGAGAAACTTCCCTGACAATCTTGAAAAGCTCTGGCTGATCTTTCTCCTTTGCCTCTTGGGCCCTGTACATGAAAAGCACTATCTTGTCAGAGAAGAAATAAGAGCCGAAGTTCATGACTACTGAGATTATCAAGGCTATTGTAAGCCCTCCTGTGCCTCCGATCAGATATCCGACTGCCAATAGCAGGCCTGTCAGAAGGCCCAAAAGGATCACTGTCTTGAATTGATTGAGTATTGCCATTTTCCCCACAATGTATAGTATATAGTGTTATACTATTAATAGATTATATTTCACTTATATTTATTACTTATGTATTTCTTTGCGGATATTGCCAAGATATCTCTGCAGACCCTCAATGTGGCTCAATTTGGTGTTCTTCTGCAGGAACTCCCTATATTGCAGGTCTATGTTCACTCCTGCTCTTGCAAGCTCTTTTTTCATCTTTCCATACAATTCCTTGCCTTTCTTGTCAAAATCGGTGAGTATTATCGCATCCTTGCCTGTCTCTGCCACTTCTTCTGCGATTGAATACAATGCCTTGTTCCTGTTCAATGTTATAATTGATTCTTTGTTTATGCATACAGAAATCAATGACGCTTTATCTTTTTGGCCCTCGACGATTATAATCTTTCCAGAATCCCTTATCTTCCTTATCCACCCCTCTATTTTTTCTTTTTGCTCCTGTTTTTCCATTTTTCCTTCAGCTTTTGGACAAATATTGTTATCGGAGGGTATTCAAGAAGGAGCAGGCCAGCAACAATCAGCAGAACTCCCTGCAGTATGGGCAGGAAAAGACCCACTATGACGAGCAGTATGAGCAGTATGCCTGCGATGATCCTTATCAATCTCTTGATTCTTTTTATCATACAACTTTATTATTATGGCGGTTTAAAAATTTATGTATGATACTATGAAGAATATGGGGATTGGGGAAAATTTATAAAGTTAAAGGTCAAAATTAAAATATGAAATCAGGCTATTCAAAATGTTTTTTTACAAGGAAAGAGTATGGGGACATATGTTCTATATTTAAGATAGGCGCACTAGAGGGCATCTTTTGCTACGCTGCACAGGGTTATGAAAGTAGCAAGGTTTTCGTAAAAACTGATAAGGGTAAATTTGTCATATCTTCTTATAAGATAAGAGATACGCCAAGGCCAAAGCCTTACAATCTAATAATGCAGGAGATAAGACTGATAAGATTATTGGATGATCTTCCTGTGCCTAGATACATCAGTTCTGGGAACAAGTATGTTGTTTGTTATAAAAAGACAAATGTTACTGTTTATAGATATATCGAAGGCTGCATGCCAAAAAGATTGAATGACAGCAGGGTTTATCAGCTTGGTAAGTTCCTTGGAAAATTTCACCGGCTTGGGAAGAAGTTCAAGGATAGATTGGATGGAAGAAGAAAATTCTATGACTTGAACGATTCTGTGATGGACAAGATGGATGTTTATTCCAGAAAACAGACAAATCTCCTGCTTAAGAGGAATTTTGAGAGGATCAGGGAAGGAGTGAAGAATAACAGATTACCCAACGGTTTAGGTTTGGCTCGAGGCCCTATCCATGTGGATCTAAAACCGATGAACGAGCTTTTTATCAAGGACCGATTATCGGGAATACTTGACTTCGGCATATTCTACAGAGATCATCCATTGAGTGACATCGGCAAGACTATCATGTGGAACTGCAGCAGAAATGGCAAGATAGACAAGAATCTGCTGAAGAATTTTCTTAAAGGATATGAAGAAGAGAGAATTTTGCCTAAAAAAGAGAAAGAATTGCTGAAACAAGCGACTCTTTTTGCAATATACGCCCACATATATGTTGATTATTATCATGTTCCATTGCATATTGTACCGGAAAGTTATACAGTTGGTCTTGTCAAAGAATTCTTGCCTATTGCAGATGATTTGGAAAACAGAATGAGCATATAGTTTTTACTATGCCTTAAACACCTATCTTTGTATCTAAATGTATCTAAAACCCAAAACATTAAATAATCTGGGCCATATCTTACTCTTTGCATGCCAGATTGGATATTG
>JAPLZS010000190.1:0-1766 GCA_026394915.1 Candidatus Woesearchaeota archaeon
AACAAGCTAAGAGGGTTGCTTTGAGATTAAAAGATGAGAAAATTGACTATATCTATTCAAGCGATCTGGCAAGGGCAGCAGATACTGCAAAAGAGATTGCTAAATTCCATAAAAATATCCCTATTAAATTTGTCCAAGAACTTAGAGAGCGAAATCTGGGTGAGTTTCAGGGAAAGACAAAAAAAGAATTGGGCATGGCTGAAAATACGTTCGTGGCAACTTTTCTTCAACCGAAATATGGCGAAACAAAAGAGGCATTATGCAAAAGGGCAGATTCTTTCTTGCATAAAATCTTAAGACATCATAACAAGGATACTGTTCTTTTTGTGGGCCATAATGGTATAAATAAGGCGATAATATGCTCAATAACAAAAAGGAAACATGAGGATCTGAAAGATATAGAGAACATGAAGAATACCAGTATCTGCATCTTTGATATCGATGAAGAGAAGAATCACAAGATCCATGTCTTTAACTGCATAAAACATCTTGATTAAATCAATTATAATTCTCCTTGCCTAATCTCAAATCTTCAATCAGTCTCACGATCCACTCTGGATGATTCGGATCAGACCTGCTGAGGCCCCTGTGGATGTTCTCATGAACGCTCACTCTGTGTGGGTCGCTGTCTGTTGCAGAATGATAACTCTTTGTGTCGCCGATTATCCAGAAGCCCCTCACTCCATAGGGCATGAAGTCCCTTGACAGAGGGATGGAGTCCATCAGAGGCTCAATAAATGTCACAGGGAAATATCTTCCATAAGTTGTGTCAGGCAGGCTAGCATAATGCGGCAGGATTTTTTTATAGCTGGGCCTGCTGTTTCCATATCTCTCATTCTGAGGAAGATAGTCCATTAGAATATCATTTAATCATTATTATTCATTGCATGGATTAACTTATCATACTTTTCAGCTGCTCTTGCTGCTGCAATAGCAAAATCTTGAGCATAAACTTGTGTAATCATAGGTGTTCCGCTGTTTGCAGCGCCTGGAGCATAGCCTACCTTTTCATCAGGCCCCATCTTTTTATATACTGAAGGCATGAATCCCCCTGACATCCCATCTGCAGGATTCATATTTATAGCTCCTATACCTGTATTCATTGAATACAAACCTCTCAAATCATTTGTAGTCAGATAAGGCATTGCTTTGAAATCATATTTTGTTCTCTTCAGATAATCTTCTTCTATTCTCGACTTACAGCAATAACTCATTCTCTTCACCTCTCACTCTTATCCTGTGTGACATAAGATCTTTTATTATCTCAGGGCAGCTCTTTCCGCCAAGTATTGTTTTCCTCACAAAATCAAAGGCAACATCATGCAGCCCGTTCTTTGCAGGCATTGGATCTGGATTCAATGATCCTCTCAGGCCTGCGATGTTGTGCTCGAACATCACCTTTATCCAGGCCATCTCAAAGGCGAATGCCTTTGCCTCTTCATCCAGCTTGTCTTGCAGAGGGAATTCTATGATGTGGCCTATTTCGTGGCCTACTGTGACCAGCAGCCTGTCTAATTCATTCTCTTTGCAGAATATCATGCTCTGGCCGAATCCTTTCTTGTTTATAGAGAATCCCTGTATCCCAGGAGACCAGTTTCCTCCGAACTCTTCATGCAGCTCCTTGAGCTCTTGCTGATCAACGACTCTTATCATCATATTCTCTGGCATCTTCTTTCCAGTTGTCTTCTCAAATGCCTCTGTGATATAATGCTTTATCTCTTCAGAAGACCCTACAAACTCAAGAACTGGCCTGTTGCTTTTCAGGA
>JAPLZS010000190.1:1856-3345 GCA_026394915.1 Candidatus Woesearchaeota archaeon
AGAATAAGCCATGTAACTTACTGCAGAGTTCAGATCATATTGTCTTTTGTAATTATTATGATCAGGATTATTCATTCTATTAACATTGCTATTCTGATTCATGATCTCTGCGCCTGTCTCAAAGAAAACAGGCCTCATCGGACTGTAGCCAAGCAGCGGAGTTGAAGCTGATGAGACAGCAGAATCCATTGCGCTCAGTGTAGGTGCATAGCTGTTTGAAAGATAACTGTTTGGGCTGTTTGACACCATCATATCAATAGAACTTGACCTATAGAAATTGACCTCTCTTGTGATTGTTTCCCTTATGCTGCAGCCAATGGAGCTGCAGCCTGAATACGACATATATGACATGACTTGAGTATATAAGATTCAGGCCTTTTTAAATAAATAGGGCCTTTTTCATATATAACTGAGACAAAAAAGTCATAATCATGCAAAATCCATATGCGGTGCCGAAACATTTAAATAGTAAAGCATACTTTACGTATAGTATGCTTTACTAAAGCGTTTAATACAAGAAGCAGCAGAAAAATGGCGCTGACAAAAAACAAGCTAAAGGAATTCAGGGAAAAAGCTGGACTGAGCCAGGAGAAGCTGGCCGGGAAAACAGCTGTCACAAGGCAGACAATAATCTCAATAGAAAGAGGAAAATATGTGCCGAGCCTGGAACTGGCCCTGAAGTTTGCTGCGTTATTCAGGTGCAGAGTGGAAGATCTGTTCGGATTATAAAAGATAAATTATAATAAAAATATTTAATGATTTGACGGAGGCGAGACAATGATAGGAAAACCAGAATGGTTCACATACAGGATATTCGGATGGGGGATAAGGCCAAAGACATGGCAGGGATGGGTCTATGCGGCAGTTGCTGCATTGCTGATAGGGTTCATAATGGCTGCTGCAATAAACAATGCAATAAAGACATGGTTCTTCGGAATACTCATGGCAGTGTTTGTATTTGACATACTGCATATAATGGCCCAGCTCCCTAAAGTGCATGATGAAAGGGAGAATCATCATCAGCTGATCATAGAGCGGAATGTGTCATTTGCAGCAATAGTCGCATTGGTTGCAGTCGCATTGTATCAGACATACCAGAACAGGGCGATAATCGCTGCGTCAAACGGAGCAGTCTTTCCGTTTGACATCTCAATATTGATTGTGCTCGGAGTGATGTTGCTGACAAAGGCAGTCTCATATTTTTATGTGAAGACGAGGATGTGAGCTTACATCTCATATCTCTTCATTTTCCTCATAAGCGTCTCGTATCTCAGTCTTATCTTCCTTGCAGTGATTGTCATATTGTTTCCATTCTCTGCAAGCGCTTTTCTTATGAACTCTTTCTCGAATTCTTCCTCTGCCGCTTTCATAGTGAGCTGCTTTTCAGGCATGGCCTCAAGGATATCCCTTGAGAACTCAGGCACATTCCTGTACATCACCCCCAGTTTCTCCGGATGTATCACAGTCTTGTAATTGTCAAGCACGCTCT
>JAPLZS010000203.1:0-2490 GCA_026394915.1 Candidatus Woesearchaeota archaeon
AGAGTATACTCCATCGGTGTGTTATAAGACTGCTCTACCTGAGACTCTGGCTGCCATGCGCAGTTTGAATAGCTGTAAGGCTGGTCCTCAGACACTCTCCTGCACCTGTACAATCCGATATGAAGATTCCATGTCTGCTCGTTTCCGTCGCATAACCTTGATGAAGCTACGGCATTTGCTGCTACTGCAGTTGCTGTCGGAGCGACATAAAGATAGACAAATCCTGAATTAGGCTCAAGTGAAGAAACAGGAGTAACCCCTTGTAGGGTGACAGTCACTGCAGCAGCAATCTCCATCCCCTGCACTTTTATCACAATGGTGCTCTTATCTATTAATGCAGCAGAGTCAGGATTAACGCATCTTGGAGAAGGAACAATAAATCTCTTCACTCCTTGGGCATCTGTTGTTATCTGGCCTTCGCACACCTGTATCTTAGTCCTGTCTATTGTCTGCTTGCTTGCATCTTTTGGATCAGTCACTATAGTTCCTGCATCAAATCTTACATAAAAGTCAGATAGTGTTGTTGTTTCTGTTTTCTGGAGATGCGGAGTTGCGCTTATCTTTGGCCCTATCTTTGTTGCGGTGATGTCGCTCACTGCACTGTTTGCAAGATCATATGTCCCTGCCACTAATCCTCCGCCGATTATCTGCGACTGGGTAAGCTTGAATCCGCTTGTAGGTATGCTGTAAGTATTTGTTCCGTCTGCCACAACCCGTATCAGCCCAGACCCTCCTGTGATAGGAGCTCCGTTTGCATTCAGGAGATCATATTTTATGATGAATGGTATCTGGTTAATGGGATTGCTCTTCTCAGGGACATTAGGATCAAATCCAGGGCTTCTCTTGTCAATATCTCCGGTGGCCATTATGGAATCTCCGATCCTGTAATCAGACTGCGTAAGCGCAGGCTGCCTGACAAACACAGCATATCCTGTGTCTCCCACTGTGAATCCGCAACTGAATGCTCCTGAATCAAACTTGCAGTCTGCAGGAGGCTTGTCTCCGATCTGAGTTATCTTCTCTTCTATTATCTTTGGCTCCATTGTCTTTGTCTCTACTCCTGTAGGCTCTATCACAAGCCTTGCAGTGTCATATCTCACAGAGTCCTTTATCTTCACATATATATTCCCGTCATTAGGCCCTATCATCTCCCCATAGCCAAGATAGCCTCCTCCTGCTTCGTTTGTTATGTCATGTGGCTTCTCTCCTTTTCCTGCGCAGTCGCATTTTCCTCCGACGAATCCTTCTGACGGCGAGCAATCGCTCTTGTCTGAGCAGATAAGATAAAGATGATAATTTATGTCAGATCCTGCTGCAATCCCTATGCCTATATTGTATATCCATGTCGCAATTCCCTGCTCTCTTGGATCGCTGTTCATGAATCTTCTTGTAGTAGGATATAAGAAAGCCTTTGAGTCAATAGGCACTGATCCAGTGCCTGTGACAAGGCCTTCTACATCAAAATCAAAGTCTCCTGTGAAAGCAAAGACGCATGCTGCTGTCATGAGCTTCCTCTCATTGAACATAGTATTGTATAATCCTGTGTCTCCATATCTTCCTGTTATCTCTTTCTGTATGTCCTGTCCTGCATTTGCCACTGACTTGAAGAATGCTGCAGGGTTGTTGTGATTATCGAGATTATCTTCTGTCCCTCCTCCTGCCATCTGTGTGAAGCATCTTATTGCCCTGAACAGGACATCACAGACATAATTTGACAATACTTCCCTGCACACTCCTGCCTTGCCCTGGCCTGTTATTGCGATTGTCTCAAAGCACTGCTTTACCTCGCTGAGTATGTTCCTCCATAATTGTAGATGGCCGTTTATTGCAGGCAGGCACACGCACATGACTGATGACTTGAGATCTGTTATAGGATTTATCACAAACTCTCTCTGGAGATTCTTATAATCTGCTTTTATCATCGCAGGAGCTTCTGTCGGGCCTGTGCTGCCTGCGTTCTTGCAATATGCATAAGCTGGTTTTGCTCCAACAGTGGGTTCTGCTCCCTGGCCTCCTTGAGGAGTAAGAAGATAATATGCTCTACCATATGAGTCTATTGCACAGCCTGTTGATTGGATATCCTTATCAGGAGGGATAAGGGCGCAATTTCCACCTTTAGATAATACTGCTAATTCATTTGTGTCTGTTATCACTACAGACTGCTTTGTCTTGAAATTATCCTTCTCATACTCAGGGACTGTAAAGACAAGCTTATTGTTGTAAACTCCAAGATATCCTGGGCAGTCAGCAGAAGGCGTGCATTCCTCTATTGTCTTTGCTCCGACCTGGTTTGTAGTTGTTACAGGTGCTGTTGCGTGGTTGCAGTAATGAGTGTATTCTTTTCCATCCTTGTCTTTTGTCTTGCATAAGAAATTTGTTACTGATGTAGAAGCTGTACCTGATGTCTGCATGGTTATGCAGCCAATTACAGTATCTGTGCTACTTGAGGTATCTTTTGAGCATATGTCTGACAGGCTCCATTGCCTCAGC
>JAPLZS010000203.1:2512-7547 GCA_026394915.1 Candidatus Woesearchaeota archaeon
TCCATTGCCTCAGCATTTTCTGAAGCTCGTTCTGGCATGTCTTTCCTGATGCAAGAGCCGTGCTTCCTGTTGTGTCTGCGAGCAGGCATTTTGACTCGTCAAGCTCATTCTGCATGCCTACGCAGGCAGAATCCCAGTCATTCATGTATTGCTGGCCGCAGCCTGTCTTTTCTATGTTCGCAGCATTTGTAGAAGGGCTTCCTTCAAGCTTGCTGATATAATCAAGATTGGTTGCCTGTGAACTGTCGCATACATCCTGTCCGTCAGATGTTTTTCCGCCGACAACACCTGCATCTTTTATGTACTTGTTTATCATAGGAATGCTCGGGCAGAACACCCTGTCGCATATCCAGTGCATCGCAACCTTTGTCTTCTCTACATTCTGCTTGGCTGATCTGCAATTATCATTATTGCTGTTTCCTGTGCATGTGAATTTCTGCTGGACAAGCATCACAAAATAGACGACCCATGATAGCAGGCACGTGACAAACACAGTCATTGTTATCTGCTTCAATGGCACCAGTATTGCATCAATTGTCTCGACTGTCTTGCCAAGGAATTCTGCAGTGTCCTCAAGCAGCCACTTGGGTATAACTTCAATTGGTATCTGCACATCAAGCATTGACCTCACGTCAACGCACTGCTTCTGCACCCTTTCGACCTGCTTGCCCTGGTTGTCATAATAAGTGTAACGTATGTCAATCTCAACAGGGACCATCACAGCAAAATCATTTGAATCGAATTTGTTCTTCAGATCTTCCCATTTCTTCTGGGTATAATCAACCTTGTGAAGAGGTATAACCACATAGAACGACCTTTCTGATTTTGGATCAATGCTCCCCTGAGCGGATCCTGCAATCACATTCGGGTCAATGGCAAATTTCTTCCTTATATCCTCACTCAAAGGATAATTTAAATAACTCAATGATGTTATCTGCGGCTGTCTTGATACGCCCGAGACTTTTACATCCTTGTCCTCTCCTGGGCCCCTCCATTCAAGCTCTCCCCAGAAGCTCAGCTCAGCCAGTCCCTCTTTTGCAAGATGTTCGGGGGTTATCACAGAAGGGGTTATGTCGCTGAGCTTTATGTTCCAGTCTCCGCCGACTCCGCACTTTGCGAACCTTATCAGTTCATTCTCCTCTGCTTTTCTTCCGAACTCATCCACTGCAAGTATCTGGATCTTGTTGTCCCATGCGCTTGGGATCCCAAGGAATGAAGATGTTGTGGTGCTTGTGCTTGATGTGCTATGCTGCGTCGATGTTGCTGGCAATGAGGTGTCAGAAGGCTGGGTCAGCTCATATTCTGTTGTGCCTGACACAACATCCTGCGTTAGGAATACTGTGACCTCGAAATCTCCGTTTGAATCTGATCTTGTTGTGTAACTTTGTTCAGAGGTTCCTGCCAACAGTCCTCCATAATGGACTATGGAATCCCTTAAGCTTGTGCTCCATGAATCAAGTGATGTTGTCTTGTTGTTGACGAACACTACGACATCGACATTCGGCTTTGAGATCTTTCCTGTGATCTTCACATTCTGGACATAGGTAGGATCAAGCTCCTTGAGATTTGTTGAAAGTATTGTCGGTGCCTGCGCATCCACCTTTATTGTGCTTGAATAGCTCACAATATTGCCTGCCTTGTCAGCAAACTGCATAAGGACGATGTTGTCCTGATCCTCGGCAAGATTGAGCGTGATTGAGAATGAATTGTCTGATGACAATGCCTGAGTGTCATTGTTCACCCTGTAGGTTATGTTCACTGGCTCGCTTGTGTTGCCGTTCACAATGAGAGATGATGAAGGAGATGTGCTTGGGATATGATCTATAGAGAACTTGAAGCTTGTGTCAGAGCTTGTCACTTTGAGGGATATCTTTGGAGGAACAAGGTCTATCTCGACAGGATATCTCTGTTGATTTATGTTTCCTGCTGAGTCTTTTGCCCATATCACAACATCATTCGTATCAAGAGGAAGGCTTACCCTGGGAAAGACAAATATGCCTGTTGAGTCTGATGAAGCGATGTAATCATAGTTCATTGTGCTGACATCTGAGTCAGGCCTGTTGACATACACTCTTACTATGCAGTCTGGCTCTGTGAGCCCTGTGAATCCTATCCATCTTGCATTATAATATGCAGGAAGAGTCACATTGATTGCAGGAGGAGTTGTGTCTGCTGCTGTCGTGAATGTATAATAGTTCAGATTGTTGTTTGCATTAGCTATTGCCCCTGAATCATTCCTTGATACAAGGCTATAATAATAAAGTGTATTTGGCAGCAAGTTTATCAGCCTGATCAGGTGATCCCTTGTGAAAGAAGAATCAGATGTGTTCTCAACAAAGCTTCCGAGAGCAGTTGTTGTCCCGTAATTCGCCCTGCTGTCGCTGCTGTCATCAGTGGTCCATTTTATCGCTGCTGTCCTGTCTGTCACATTCACATCGCTTGCAGAATTATGGGTTATTGAGAATGCCTGAACAAGAGTGAGATTTATCATTAGATAGATGCAGAATACGGCGATCAGATGCAATATCGGTCTTATAAGTCTTATTGGCCTTCTCATTCAATCCCTTTTTTCATCCCTTTTTCCTTTCTACACTGTCTCTCAGTATTTATGGGTTTATATATTTTCTTATATATAATTTTCTTATATACAATTAATATGCAGGCTGAACACAAATCAGCTGACAGATCAGCTGAACACAGGCATGAGCTGGCTTTTGTATTCTCCGCTCTCAAGCTGCATCAAAAGATCGCCCTGCTGCTCTATTGTGCCTGGATTAGGTATCTTCTCCATCACCTTGAATGTGATCATGCTCTTGTCCTGGAGAGATTTGTCATTGACTGTCCAGTTTCCTCTGAAGCCTCCGATTATGCTGCCGTCTGCTCCTATCAGCGTCATCTCAAGCCTGTAGCTTATCTTGTCATCTGGAAGCCTTATTGTGGCAAAATCAGCAGGAGAGCCTGCATCAAGCGGATATTTCCTGAATATATTGAAATCCTCGACAGCTCCTGTTGAGAGAGACAATATCACAGTCTCGTTCCCTTCAAGCTCCTCTGGCTTCTGCAGGTCAGTTCCTGTAAGCCTCTGCTTCACGACCCTGAAGTCCATTGTCTTTACAGGAGTCATCATCATGTCCACGTATGTTGCATCCTCGCTTATTGTCTTTGTGGATTTTATGTAATCCTTGTGCGTGGCCTCGATTGATGGAGACATGCAGAACTTGGGCAGCTTTGTGACGAGCCTGTTCACTCCTGCGCCGAAATCAGTCGTGCCAAGACTGCAATAATATGTGTTCATGCAGTTAAGGGTTATGTTCACATCAGGTATCTCCTGCATTGTCTTCTTGTCCTTCACATAGAATGATATGCTGTTGCTGCTCAGATCATTGCAGTACTCTCCTCCTTTCTGGTCAGGATACTCATAAAGCGTTATCGGGAAATTGCTCCTGTCCCCTTTGTTGTGATTTATCAGGACAGGCATGGCAAACTTGAATGCATAGCCATCTCCATTGAATGCAGAATTATCCCGGATCATCATCTCGACGGGATATATCACATCATAAGTGAAATGATAGGCATTTATGCAGAGGTAGCTCAGATAATAATCTGGATCGCCCCTGTCCCAGCTGGACATCATCGTGTCTCCTTTGCTCGGCCTTGCATAAAGCCTGAAATCCCAGTCTTTCTGGAAATTGACATATGCTGTGAGGCTGCTGTAATCATTTGTTGCTGCGTCCCACCTGAAATGGAAATAGTCATATGCATCAGCAGGGACATCTTTTGGTATCTTTCCTGCGCCGATATCCTCTGGAGTGTATCCTTTCAGCAGCTCGTATTTGCTTGGGTGCGCAAGATAAGGCTCATAGTTCGTGTTCATCAGCTTTATCTTCGGAAGATTGTAGAACAGGAGGTTCTTGACTCTGCCTGATATCTCTAAAACGCTCCACTGCTTCTGTCCGCACTCAAATGATATGTCTGTGAAAGGTATGTCTGAGCCTGCTGTCATGAGGTCTATTGTCACATCCTCAAGGAACATCTGGCTGTTCTCTGCTGCAAAGATCTCTTTTGAAAGCTCATATGCATTCTTAAGGCCCACATCCATCTCGGCATTGTAAATAGTTATCTTGTTTGAGCTCTCTTCTCCCCTAGCTTTCACAGAAAGAGGATATCTCATGCTGACAGTCACTTTTCCTTCGACTATTCTCGAGTCAACTGTGATGTTGCCATCCTCATTTATATCAAACTGGTTTGAGAATGGCATGAAATTGGATACGCATGGCCTCAGGTTCTCTTCTATGTACTGATTGATGTCAGACTGCATGCCGTCAATAGACGGCACCCTTGAATTGCCCTGATAATACCAGTATGGGACCTTGACGCCGCCAATGAGGATATAGCTTGAAGGATCATACGCTATCCTGTCAGGCATGTAGATATAGCCTGCCTGCATTCCGAGCAGGACAACTGCATCCTTTGCTGTTTTCTGCATGCAGCTCTCAACATACTGCCTTATCGGAACAAGATTCTCAGGGATTACCTCTGTTTCAGTTGTTGCAGGAGATGTCTTTGTCTGCCTCATGTAGAGGAAGATGCCTAAGAAAGCGAGCATAAGCAGGCCTATGATTATGAATACAGTAAGTTGTCCCCTTTTTTTTAACATCCATATATGTTTTTGTCGTTTATATTTATAAATGTTATGCAAAAATATATACCAGAACAGGACCTGCTGAGAAATAAATAAAATATATGAATATGCACAAAGAATGCATAATAATTAAGCAAGAATTGTGCTTTATTTCCTGACTCTTCCTTCATATTCCAGATGCCCAATATTAACTAAATCAGAATAAACAGGTATACTCATTTTTACAGCTCTTAATCCTGCAGTAGCATCAGGGGCTTTATCTTGCTCATAAAAACGCAATGAATATCCTGCGCCAGGAATTTCGAATGCGAGATAAACGGGGATGGTTGTATCTATAAAGATCTTGCCTCGGAGTGTTGACAATAATTCTTCTGACGTGACTTCTTTCCATAC
>JAPLZS010000095.1:0-1869 GCA_026394915.1 Candidatus Woesearchaeota archaeon
AAAGATAATAAAAATTTGCCAAATTTTTAGTCTTACAAATTCGAGCTTGAAATTGTTTAAGCATTATCCTATCAAATGCTAATATATCCAGCTCGAATTTGTAATAACCTGCGATTGTGAATCCTCTTTTATTATGGCATTATTGTTATATTCACTGCATCTTTCCCATAGTCATTGTCTTGATCTGCTGGAAGAAGATATTTTCTATTGTCCTATTGCTTAAATCTACCATGTGAATCACCTCTTTCTGTCATGTTTTTCCCATCTTTTTTTGTTTTTTAATTATTAGGCAGGATAGTTAGGGACTTATCCTTATTCAGGCGCCCGTTTCCTGCTGAGTAAAGTATAAATTGGCCGGTTCGTTTATATACCTCACGCCACCATGTCCAGTGGCCAGTGCCTTGTTTTTGCATTGTAAACCTTCTTTATACGGCTTAAAACAAGATTATACAGGGCCTGATATAAGTCCAGTGCTGAGAAAATTTATAAAAATAAGCTTATATATGATCTCTTGAAACAATGAAACGCGTCCATCTATTCATACATGGCCAGGTAAAGGGCGTTTTTTTCAGGGCCTATACTAAGAGGAAGGCAAAAGAGCTTGGCCTTATCGGCTTTGTGAGGAATGTGGACGAAGGCGTCGAGGTTGTTGCGCAGGGCGAGGACAGGGATGTTAACCTTATGCTGGAATTCTGCAAACGAGGCCCCACTTCTGCAATTGTTGAAGATGTTGAAGTCATTGAAGAGCAGCCCAAAGATGATCTCAGTGATTTTGAAGTGAGATTCTAGATTTCAGTACTTCAGCAGGATTATCACAAGAATCAGCACAATAAACCCTATGATGACATAAAGCCATGTATTGTCTCCTTTCCTCATCCTTGAAGGATGCTTCTGCACATCAAAGTCATACGGCGCCATTTTATAGCCTTATAATAATCATAATCAATATTGTTATCACTATCCTATGATGACATAAAACCAAGTATTATTCTCCTTGTTCTCAAAGAATCTCGGATGTGATTTTGGCTGGAGTCTTCCCATTTTCTCAGAAATCAGTCAGCTTCTTCACATTGCCTGAATATTTTATCATCGTAGTTGTTCCTTCTGCTCCGCCCATGACCTTCTGCGCTGTGATGAACCTGTCCTCTGTGAGCTTGCTTATCTTCCTCTGAAAAGTCTTGTATACACCTTCTCCGCCATCTTTCTGGTATTCCTTGAATATCTCTCCAATCTTCTTGCCAGAGTTCTTCTTTATCACTTCAAGTATGAATCTTGTGTCATCTTCCAGCGTCTCTTTCTTCTTTATGCTGAACTCCTCATGCTTTCCTATCGCTTTCTTGACATGCTCTACTGTTATCTTCCTCTTGCTCTCATCCTCTGCTGCATTGCCTGCTTCTTTCAGGAGATACAAACCCACCCTTATGTCTCCTGCTTCATATGCTTTCTCTGCAGCAAGCCTGAACGCATCTTCATCCCATGCATCAGGGACAAAAGCATACCTTAATCTTTCTTTCATCACTCCACAAGTCTGCTCCTTGCTGTACGGCTTGAACTCAAGCATCTCTGCAGTAAGCCTTGATTTTATCCTTTGGTCAAGGTCTATTATCCATTCTTTGTAATTTGTTATTATTATGATAGTCTTCTTATAGATCTCTTCAAGGAAATTGTAGATGAAATCCTGCTCCTCAAGCTTGTCGACCTCGTCAAGTATAAGGACAACTGATTTCTTGTTGAGCATGTCCTTGACTATCTTGAAAAGCTCATCGCTCTTCTTGTTGTGGGTGAATTTGTATCCGAGAATATCGCAGATCTCAAGCACTATCTTGAAGAACGTGTTCTTCTGCCAGCAGTTTATGTATATCGGCACTA
>JAPLZS010000095.1:1915-3195 GCA_026394915.1 Candidatus Woesearchaeota archaeon
CAGGAGCGCCGTAGATGAATATGTTCCTTCCGCTCCTTCCGTCAAGAAGAGGTTTTATGCAGAGAGATATCTGTGTCTGCTGCGCTTCCCTGTACAGCACTTTTTTTGGCAGATAATCATATTCTAATGACAGTGGTTCATTTAGGAAAAGAGATTCTCCAGAACCAAGCATATCCTTAAATGAATCCATCATGCACCCCCCAATATATCACTTTAATATGACTTATACTGAAGTAAGATGAGGTTTATTTATATAGTTTGCGGGTTAAAATCGCAAGAATTCTGGCGTTCATATCTCCTCTGCTCAGTCAAACCTTCCCTTGACCTTGTACTCATCAGATATCAGTATCTTCTTGTATGCTCTGTCAATGTCAGTCTCTGCGCTGAATGTCCTTTTCATCACGCTTCTTAGTATAAGCAGCAGCACAATGCCTAGCAATACAAGGCCCATGTTCTGCATAAATGTCAGCACTTTTCACACCTTCATTTGGATAATTGACTGTATAAAAGCATACTACTTCTTATTCTTTTGCTTTTTCATATACTGCTGGATATGGTCATCTGAGCAGAAGAAACAAAGATTGCCGTCAATCCTTCGTTCAACAACATCCTCCTTGTCCTTGAGTATCTTGCCGCAGAACCTGCACTTTGCGTCCTTTCCACCGCCTTCTGCGCCTTTTGCAAACCCTTCTTCCCAGTCTGCAATCTCGTCATCCTCAACCTCTTTCTCTCTTCCGACCTCTGAATAGACATCGCTCTCAAGCTCACCCTCATCCATCTTTTTTGCTTTTTCATCGTTTGGAGCGTCAATCTCATCAACATTCTCTATAAATTCATCCTTTTCATCTACCATATCATCCTCAACATCTTCTTTTGGCATAACATAACCTCCTTAACCCACTTTTAATCATTTCTGTTGCTTCTTGATCTTCTTTATTCCGTTCATATAAGGCTGCAATGCTTTGGGTATTTCAATGTTTCCATCCTTGTCCTGGAAATTCTCCATTATTGCAACAATGGCCCTTCCTGTCGCGATTGCAGTGCTGTTAAGGGTGTGCAGGAATTCCTTCTTGCCGCCTTCTTTTCCATACCTTATATCAAGCCTTCTTGCTTGGTAATCTGTGCAGTTTGAGCATGAGACAGCCTCTCTATAACAATTCTGGACAGGCATCCACGCTTCAAGATCATATTTCTTTGCAGCAACTGTTCCAATGTCTCCTGTGCATATGCTCACAACCCTGTAAGCCAGACCCAATTTCTGGAAAAGCTCTTCTGCATTC
>JAPLZS010000110.1:0-3095 GCA_026394915.1 Candidatus Woesearchaeota archaeon
ACTATGTTATCATAAGCATCTTGCTGAGGCATACCTTGGTTTATAAGAGAACTGTATTGGCTGCTAAGAACATCTACGACAGATTTATA
This sequence comes from Candidatus Woesearchaeota archaeon, assembly GCA_026394915.1. GTDB lineage: Archaea > Nanobdellota > Nanobdellia > Woesearchaeales > UBA12501 > WJJV01. Next base: position 90 of record JAPLZS010000110.1, read on the forward strand.
AACACCTTCAGAAAGATGATGTCCAAAAAGAGAAGGATTATCAGGAATTATAAACCTGTCAAATATACCTGAATCATGTATTAACTTCTCTAGACCATCTATAAGAGACATTGATGATTCTCTGCAACGAAAAAACATTCTTCTAAATTCATCAGAATAATCTTTTTCAGGATTTATGCCGTCTGTCATAATTGAACAAATTCAAGACAGTTTATAAATATTTTCTTTTACTATTCAAAAGAAGTTATATTTTAGATTATAAGATTATCACAATAAAGGAAACTAACAGCAAATTTGCCAATCAATAAATTTATATGCTTCTTTTTCTATGATACAATATAGAATCATTAATCATCGTTAAATTCTTCTACTTGAAGTTCACGATAAGGTTTGAATTCTCCGTTTAGCCAGTATAGTGCATTGTCAAAAGTTTCATCCTGGATTTTACTTCCTTCTATTATTCTATAAAGAAACTCTCCGAAACTTTTTGCAATCACCCTGCATTCATCTGATTCATGAAATCTATCAATGATATCTCTTCTGTTAGGGTCTTTTGCTCCTGCGGGTGCTTTTAGATTTAACAATATCTGATCTCCTGTGTCCCAGTGAGCGATAGCATAAACGTCCATTGCTTCGCGGCTTTTTTCTCCATGCATATAAATGAAAGGAGTTCTTTCAAGATCACTTATGTTGTTTAGAGTTACTCCGAATACGTTTGCGCCGTTTGAATATAATAAGAATGACCTGTAATCGTCTGGAAGCTTTCCTGCCATGCTTTCAAATTGAGTTATCTCTCCAAGAGTTGCTGCAGGATAAAGCTTTACGCCAGTATCAGGATCTGGATTTTGTTCCTGCGCTTTTTCTAATTCCCTTAAGAGTTCATCAATATGCACCTTATGATAAGTATCACTTTTTGCCATGATAAAGCTGTATACACCAGTAGTATTTAAATCTTTCGGTTTAGTTACTACTTCAAAAAGACTAAATTAATAGAACAGGGAGTCACTAACCAATAGAATATGATTTAAATAAATTTATATACTTCTTTTGCTTATAGTATCACAGTGCATGCAGCATAAATAGCATAAAGGGGTGGAAGCATGATAAAAAAGAGCAAGCAGATAGTAGGTTTTGAGAGGTCAGAGTATACTCTCAAGAACGGAGCTACAGTCGAGATAATAAGGGAGAAAGTCATTGAAGATGATCTGGGCCTTGATTTTGACTGCGACGAGCTGCTGAAAGAGATCGAATGAATATCAATCTAAGTGATCTAAGACGATAGTATCATAAAAGGATCAGATTAATAAAAAAAATAAAAGAAAAAGATGGCTTGATTTATCTTCTCTTCTTTCCTTTCTTCATGGCAGCCACTACGCCTGCGCCCACTGCTGTTCCTATTGCAGCAGCTATAAGCATCGCCTTCTCAGGGTTCTTGTTTGCATAGCCTGTTAATTTTCTCTCTGCCAATGCAAGCTTCTTCTTTGCGACTGCAATCTCCTTCCTTGCATATGCCTTTGCCTTTGCTTCATACGCTTTTGCCTGCGCTTTGCATGCTTTTATCTGAGCCTTTGTCTTTGCCTTCATTCTTTCACCTCTCGAAATTATAGTATTTTGTATTGTCTATTTTCCTCTTGTATAGCAGAGAAATTATGATAAGGACCAAACCGACTATGAAGAATCCCCAGTACCTGTCAAGGCCGAAGAAGTCATTTATGAAGAACACTATGGCGATGACTATCATTATGAGTCCTACAAGGAGTATTATCGACGCAAAGAGATTGTCAAGGATCTTCTTCTCTGTCTGGTATGCTATGTCCTGCACCTGACGAGCGATATCTTTCATGTAAGCCTTTAATTGATGAACAAGAATAGAGGTTATGGATCCTGAAAGTGCTGATTTCAGGCCATTATGTGCTGATTTTCTTTTTTTTGCCATGTTCTCTTTTTTCTGATTATATAAATTCAAATAAAAAATAATAAAAATGAGTTATAAGGTTTTATCTAAGCCCTGTCCAGTTCACTTGCATGCGACTGTCTGCATCTGCTTCTCTTCCCTGAACTTGGTGACTGTCCTTGTCCTTGTCTCATTCGTGTAAAAGGAATACTTGCAGACTTCCACAGTTGGTATCTTGCATCCATTGCTTGCTGTGACTGCCACATTGGTGCATGCGTTGGCGCATGATGAAGGCACATCAGACTGGCTGTATGTGAACTCAAACAATGCTGTCTCGCCTGGCTTGACTGTCTTTGCAACGACATCAGACTCAGGCCCTCCTCCTGCATTTGTTGTTATGAATTTTGCCCTGAGAGCGAACTCGCCTGTGACATTCCCTTTGTTTGTAAGGGATATCTGGCATCTCTTGCCGAGAGGAGTCACTTGTGTCGTGAATTCAGAGTAAGCTTCTTCATCGCAGTGCGGCCTTCCTATTCCGGTCTGCACATAATAGAACTCTGTCTCATTATAAGGCACCTGCACTGTGACTTCCTGCTGCTTTGTGCACGTATCCCCGACTGCATTGCCTGGCCCATTGCTTCCGCAGCCTGCAGCAAATACAATGACTGCTGCAAAAGCGAGAATCATCATTAAAATCGAACTCTTCTTCATTTAACCCACCTCATTCATGATTATTTAATGTCTTATGATTTATTGTATAGTTCTAATAAGTTTTATAAAATCAGTGATTTAAATACTTTTCTGTTTTTTCAGTGAACTATGATCAGAATAGGTTGAAATGGGTGATCAGAGCTTATTCTGGCAAAAAGGCTGTTTTGGGCAGTACAAAAAGATCATATATGAAAACATGCAGATATTGACATATCTCGATTTTCCTGTAAAAATGTGATGTTTTTTAGGTCACAAACTGCCTGAAAAATAAAAACATTTAAATATGATGAGTTTATTTGTATATCTAACTCTTAAAAATAAGAGGGGGTGTATACATGCCAAAGAAGAAGCAAAAGAGCGCAAAAGCTCAACCTGCTGCAAAAAAAAATAATAATGTTCTG
>JAPLZS010000110.1:3141-3749 GCA_026394915.1 Candidatus Woesearchaeota archaeon
GTGATTGTAATCCTTGTAAAAGGATGCAATGGAAAAAATGTCGCAACAACGCAGAAGCCAGCAGAGACGACAAAACCAGTAGAGACGACTGAACCTCAGAAGCAATTGACAGGTTTCAGCGAAGCAACCTGCGATGAGCAGTCTGCAATAGGATTCAGGAAATGCAGCAAACTAGAGAACAATGATGTGCAATTCACATTATTGCATCAGGGATCTGCACAGCTGATCGGTTTCCAGTACTATCTTTATGACGCAAACGGCGTAAAGATCGGAGAGGATTCACAGATGATGACAGTCGAGGGCGGAGCAGAAGCTGTCCTTACATTGCCTGTAAGCGGAACTTCAGGGACAGCAAAGGTCGAGATAAGGCCATTGATGAATGTAGGCGGAGCAGACAGTATATGCAAGAACCAGCACGTCATACAGTTCGTGGATAGATGCTGAACCAATTCAATTTGTTTTTTTTATTTTAATTTTATTTATTTGCTCAAAGCGGTGATTTTTAGCCTTTTACGCATACATATCTGTATGGATATTTATACAAAATGAGATCTTCAAACACGGCATGGATGATAGCATTGATCGTTGTTCTAGCTATTGGGTGCTAT
>JAPLZS010000051.1 GCA_026394915.1 Candidatus Woesearchaeota archaeon
AATCAGGGAATAGCAGCATAAAAAGATGTTATGGAAGCAGCGTAAGCTCTAAGACTGTGCGGACAATCCGCACAGAGGTCTACGCTAGGCTGGCATGCCACAACCTATTTTTTTGGATTTTTGGACTTTTAGGACAGAGCCCGTGGGGTGTAATAGGTTGCAAAATCCAAAAACAAACTTTTTAAAGCATATAACACTAATAAATGTCATGGATAGAGAATTCATTGAATCTTTAAAAGGAATACCTGAAGAAGGAATAGTAGCCAAATTAAAAGAGCAAGGTTACGAAAGAGGCAGGATTCTATTTCAGATGGCAAATTCTGCTAATCGTGGCGTTTCTCCAGGCATTTTACCTCAAGGTATTGAAACCCACACAGAGATTTTAATCTTAGATTATCATGTGCTCAGGCCTAATCAATATGAGCCTCATCAATGTTATGCCTTTTTCTATAGGCCTTCTATATGATGTGCAAAAGAGGATATCTTACTTAATTTTACCATTCTCTTTTTATACAACATATTATATACAATCTAATATGGACATAACAACTCAAATCCTCGAAGAAGCCAAGTCAACTCTCTCCTGTGCAAAGGGCAGCCATGACTGGGAGCATACTGAGAGAGTGTATCAGCTTTGCATGCACATTGGCCGGAAAGAAAGAGCAGACATGGAGATTGTCCAGCTTGCTGCTCTTCTGCACGACATAGGAAGAAGGCATGAGGATGAGTCAAAAGGAAAGATCTGCCATGCAGAGAAGGGAGCAGAGCTTGCCAGCGCGATTCTCAAAAAATATCATATTGATGATGACAAGATAAAACAGATCACACACTGCATAGAATGCCACAGGTTCAGGAACAATAAGATCCCTCAGTCAAAAGAGGCAAAAGTCTTGTTTGATGCAGACAAGCTTGACAGCATCGGCGCAGTTGGAATAGGAAGGGCCTTTTTGTTTGCAGGAGAGGTTGGAGCAAAGCTTCATAATCACAACATAAAAGATATAGAGAACACAGAGCCATACTCAGAGGATGACACTGCTTACAGGGAATTCATGGTCAAGCTCAGGAAGATAAAAGACAAGATGCTCACAGATGAAGGAAAAAGGATTGCAGAAGCAAGGCATAGGTTCATGGTTGAATTCTTTGACAGATTGAATAAAGAGGTTGACGGGGAATTATGAGGTTATCTTTAGATGCTGTTTTATTTCCCGGATGTCTTTCATCATAATATATTGAAGTCTTTTCATCTCTTTCAGATCTCTCCTAATCTCTTTAACGTTTCGTCTGATTTCATTTAGATTATTATAAATTGAATATGTAAACATAAACAAAACTAAAATTAAGAATATATTGATTAAAGCCAGCAACGTAATTGAATCTATCATAAAACTTCTTATTAATGCATTGTCTTTATATGATTTCTATAATCTTCAACAAATGCATAAAATCTCCTGTCAGATTCTTTCATATAGCTTCTTACTTCGCCTATATGAGTCCCGATTGTATAACTGAATGTGAATATTGCCGCTAATATCACTCCAAGGAGAGTTACTATGACTTGATCTAATGTAGGGCTGTGATTTGTAAGTTTCAACAGCAGCATGCTTATCACTAAGATTCCAAGAATCCACATTATTACTTTTAAAGATATTATAAAATAATCTGATTTTGACTTCATTTCACACCCCTTTTATCAGCAGAAGCATCAGTAGGATAAAAATTGTTGCAAAAATCGTCATGCTTATAGGATCTGCTATATTCAACATGAATTCATTCATCTTTTTTATGTTGATATTCATAATTCAGTTTAATCATTATTCCTTTATATAACTTTCGGTAAAAAAACGTAATATTTCCGACTCAAACCGGAAATCCCACAATAAGAATATTTCATCTTTTCTTTGCAAGGTATTCTCCTAATTTCCTGAACGCCTTTGCCCTCTGCGAGAAAGTGTTCTTCTCCTTGAGAGTCATATCAGAGATTGTCTTGTCATATTCTTCTGGGATGAATATCCTGTCATAAGGCATTGCATCTTTCTTAGGATTGAAGACTTTCTCAGTTATCTCTCCTTTCATTATCCCGTCAAAAAGCTTTGGCCCTTTGCCAGGAATGCAGTATGCAGCCACTGTCCTGAAATGCGCTTTCCTGGATTTCCCTTTCAGCAGTCTCATTATGCCGTCATATCCTATGCTGTTGAAGACAAACTTGGGATTAGGCCCTGGAAAATTATTGTATGCCTCGAAGAACAATCCGGTGTCCTCGACAACAAGAGTCTTGTCGAATCTTGAGCACGCATGCTTTGCCTTCTGCTTGGCCACAACATCTATCTCTCCCTCTGTCTCGAGGGATTCCTCATTGATCCACTCAGTCTCTATTCCGAACTCAGAAAGAACATCTCTCACTTCCTCGAACTTGTGCTTGTTCGTTGTGACGAATGCGAGCTTAAGGCGGTTATCCCTGTTCATTTTATCTATTTCACTTTGCTTATGAAATCCTTGACTTCATCCAGGGTTGCGACCTTGTTCGTGTACTCTCTCTTCCCTCTCCTGTCAAGGAGTATTGCCTTTATCCCTGCATTCTCAGCCCCTTTGATGTCAGAATCAATGCTGTCGCCCACCATTATGATCTCGTTTTTCTTGACTTTCATCTTCTTCATCGCAAGAGCGAACATCTTTTTGTCTGACTTCAGGACCCCTACCTCATAGGACAGGACAATCACATCAAAGAATTTCCTGAGGTCATACTTGTCGATTATCTCGTTTATCGAGAAGCAGTCTGTGTTTGATATCAATGCAAGCTTGTATTTCTTCTTCAGCTCTGTGAGAGCAGGGACTGCGTCCGGATATGGCTTTGCAAGGAGCTTGTTCTTGTTCCACATTCCGACGACATTGTCGAATACGAACTGGGGAGGCTCTATCTCAAATGCCTTTGCCACTGCGCCGAATCCTTCATAGAGGTTCTCGAACTTGTTCAGCATGAAAGCTTCCTCGAACTTTGGCGCAAATTCAGGGAACTCCATATTAAGCCTCAGCATATACTTTACCTGCTTGAATGGCGAAGGATAGACTCCATTCTCCATCAATGTCCCCCAAAAATCAAATATTATCGCTTTTATCATCTTGCATTCACCTCATAATCATGAATCTGTTCAGCTATCTTATTTTCCCCACTTTGTGAGCATAAAGATGGACCCGCCGGGACTTTCGCCAGTTTTCCTGATTTCTGTTTCGAACCCGGAGTCTCAGCATAGCCAATGCAGCGTCATACCATTAGACCACAGGCCCATCGCGAAAATAAAAGCAGATAATCATTATTCTTTATCTATTTTGCAGCAAGCTTTATGTCGCCCTCATGGACAGTCTTCCTGCCTGAGTGCTTTGCTATCTTTGCTGACTGCTCTGCTATCTTCAGCGATATGTCCTGTATAACCTCTGCAAATGCATCGACTGCATCAGCAGAGACCCTCTTTGCGCCGGCCTTCATCAGTATCCTGGCAACAGGGGCTTTTGGGATTATATTGACTCTTCTCTGGACCATTTTATACCTCCTGTTTGAATATGATTTCTTATATGTACAGCTGAATAAAGTTTTGTTTATAAAGCTTTTGATGAAGAATAATCTCAGGTATATTAGTCAGAATGGCCTATTCGGCGGGCTTCCTGAAGGGGTTGTCAGATTAGTCCCAATTGTGCTGAACGGCTCATTCAACCCAGAGGTCGGCTTTTCGCCAAATCCTTCTGTTTCCTCTCTTATCGCAGCATTGTCAGGCACAAGATAATCTATCAATTCTATCAGGTAATAGAATGCAGGGAAGAATATGAACATCGCGATTATGGAATATATCAGGTTGCCAGTTGCGTGGCCATAGAAAAGTGGTGTGAGCATCAATACGAAATAAGTGACTACCCTTATCCTGCCTGCATAATGTATCATCTTCTTTGCTTTTATGCCCTCCACTATTATGAACATTCCATAAACGAACATCATGAACGCCATGAACATCTTTCCCAAGAAAGCGATGTTGAATGCAAGCGCCTCTCCTGCTTTCACCCTTAGAGTTGTCCTTGCCCAGTCTGCTCCTACCCAGAATGCTATTGTTCCGTTTGAGATTGCATTGCCGAGGGAAGTCCCTCTCTTCTCCTGGAAGAACTCTGCAAAGAACCAGCCAAGATAGATGGGAATGACGACCCAAAGAACATCAAGATTGATGAAAGGGTATGCAAACAGATTCCCCTCTGCTTTCACTATCTCCAATAAGAATGTGAGTACGGTGCTTATTATTATATTTACCATCTGTTTCCTCTTTTTTACTGGGCGGCATGATCAGCATGATCCGCTATATATCATGATTATATATAATGTCTCATTACAAATTTATTAATGTTTCGCAATAAGACCACTCTGATATTAGACAAACTTTAAAAATAAAGTCTTATAATAAGGCAATATGGATAACAAAGCACTGGCAATCATAAGGAAGCACGCGCTCCTCAATGCGCTCAACTTCGGGAAGGCAGATCCAGGAAGGATGTTCGGCAGGGTGATAGGTGAGATGCCTGAGATCAAGAATGACATGAATGCATTGAAGAAGGCCATAAACGAGACTGTCAATGAAGTCAACAAGCTTTCAAAAGACAAGGTTGAGGCAGAGCTGAAAAAAGATTATCCTGAGATGCTTGAGAAAAAGGAAGTCGAGAAAAAAGAGCTTCATGAGTTGAAAGGCATTGTAAAAGGAAAACAAGTCGTCATGAGATTTGCTCCATCTCCATCAGGCCCATTGCATATCGGCCATTCTTATGTCCTTGGACTGAATTCAGAATATTGCAGGCTGTACAAAGGGAAATTGATATTAAGGATAGAAGACACAAACCCAGCTAACATAGATCCTTATGCATACACCCAGATACCAGAGGATGCAAAGTGGCTCACAAAGGGCAATGTATCTGAAGTTGTCATCCAGTCAGACAATATTGAGAATTACTATGATCATGCCCTCAAGATGATAGAGAAAGGATTTGTTTATGTCTGCACATGCGCTGCAGAGGAATTCAAGAAGACCTCATCAAAGAAAGAGGAATGCCCGTGCAGGAATAACAAGGTTGCAGAGAATCTTAAGAGATGGAAGATGATGTTTGATCCTGATGAATATGAGGAAGGCGATGCTGTGCTGAGGTTCAAGACAGACATGGCCCACAAGAATCCTGCAATGAGGGACTTCCCGTTGATGAGGATAAATGACGAGGAGCATCCCAAGACAGGGAAGGAATATAGGGTGTGGCCATTGATGAACTTCTCTGTTGCCTGCGATGATCATGATTATGGTGTCACGCACTGCCTCAGGGGAAAAGATCACGCAGACAATGCAAAGAGGCAGGAATATATGCAGCGTGCAATGGGATGGCCTGTTCCAGAGACCCTATTTGTAGGAAGGATAAACTTCAATGGAATGAGCGTATCCTGCTCTGAGACAAAACAGCTCATCAAAGAAGGAAAA
>JAPLZS010000149.1 GCA_026394915.1 Candidatus Woesearchaeota archaeon
AAGAACAAGGAAAATATGATGAAAAAGAGCATTGTATCAGACATCATAAAAAAGAATCTTAAGGTACACATAATAATATCCACATTTGTAAAGATAAGCATTCTTGTGATATTCGTATCATCGATATACAGGTTCAATCTCCTTGTGGCTTTTGCAGCGCTGGCCATGCTCATTGCATCATTCCTTCCGTCGATCATCGCAAGAAGATATAAAGTATTCCTTCCTCCTGAGTTTGAGATAATGTTCAGCGTTTTCCTCTATGCATCGTTCATGCTCGGCGAGATGAGGGATTATTACCTTAGGTACTGGTGGTGGGACCAGATGCTGCATGGATTCTCTGCATTAATGCTCGGCCTTGCAGGATTCCTCATAATCTACAGCTTCTATCAGGCTAACAAAATAAAATCCTCGCCTATAATCGCTGCATTGTTCAGCTTCACATTTGCCCTCAGCTTGGGCGCATTGTGGGAGATCATTGAGTTCACCATAGATTATTTCCTGCACACAAACATGCAGAAGAGCGGCCTTGTCGACACGATGACAGACCTTATGACAGATGCTGTTGGAGCGCTGATCGCTTCTGGCTTAGGCTATGCTTACCTTAGATCAGGCAGAGTGTGGATTGTTGACCATCTCATAGACAGGTTCGTGAACAAGAACTGGGAAAGATTCAGGCTGAAAAACAAGACAAAAGAATGAAAACGAGGAATGAGAATAATAATAAAAATAATGAAAAATAAGAAAAAAAGTTCTAAAATTATCGGGAAGCCAAGAGTGCTGAAGGGCTGAACATTCCGAAATATGCAATTGCCCCGATAATCACTAAAACAATCACTATTACGCCCGGCAAAAGTCCAAGTATTACTGCCTTTACCATAGATAATTTATGGACTTTATTTAGTATATAGATATTGATTGCAAGTAGCCAAAAACCAGCAATGGACTGCAATATCCATCCTAAAAATGGGATGAATGTAAACCAATAAATCACAAATGAGTTGCTCAGTGCCCTGAAATATTGCGCTCCTGTCGCCTGCCCACCTAAAATGAATTTAGCAATAAAATGAAAGATTGAATATCCTATGAATAATCCTATAATAAGGACTATTGGATTTAATATGATACTAAACAGATTCAGCATAGAAATTCCTATTGCAATTCCTGCAATAACAAGTGTCAAAAATCCATAACCTGTAGCAGATGTATTATTAGATACATTAGTTAAAGAAGTTTCATCGAAAGTTAAAATCTTTAACGAATCTTTTATATTATCTTTAAATGACATCAAATCACCTCTTTGATATACTCTTTTGTATATCCAATGCAGAATTCTTTTTAAATCTTTCTCAAATCCCGGCTCTGTCTTGGATATCTCTTAAATCTTCTTCAGGATATTCATTATATCGTCGGTGCTGAGGTCATTCTTCCTGTGCCTGAGATACATTGCCCAGGCAATCAGGCCGAAAAGGCATATCAGGATTATTGTCCCTGATGTGAATGCAAGCATTATGAAACCATCATTTACGCCTGACTGATCTGTTTTCTGCTCTCCGAAATCGACATTGATCGCTTTAGCTTCAGGCGAAGCTGCGGCAGCAGCGTTCTTGTTTGCGCTGTTCTCTGCTGAGAGGAGTATCTCCTGCGCCTGTTCATACTGCGCGCTGCTCTCTGCATTGCTTTGCGCAGCATCGCAGTCAGGAGTCATCTTGACTATTATCGGCTCTCCATTGTGGGTTGCTGCTGCGCATGCTCCAAGATAGCCTGCTTTCTCTCCATCTGCTATTGCCTTTGCAGCCTTTTCAGGGTTGATGTTTATGTAGAAAGGGTCTGCATACTTTGTGATGCATCCGCCTATCATGCTGCATTCCTTGTCGCAGTTGCAGTACTCAGGATAGGTCTCGATCTGGTAGTTGCCTTCTGTGATCCTCTGCGCATGGACAGGCATAGCAAAAACTAAAAATAGCATGGATATCATGCATACTAAGAATGCCCTTATTTCCCCCTTATATGGTCTCATTTTATATATGGGAAAACTCTTTTATTTATATATGTTTCTATTTTGTTTCTATTCAATAGTGGTATATTTTAGAAAGAGTTATATGGATCATGGGCTAATTTCACTCAATAGAATCCCTGTTTATCTTCTGGAGTATGCTCTCTTTTCCTTTCCAGTCCAGAGCTTCCTTGAGCACCTGCTTTATGTCATCGACAGGGATTATCTGTATCTTCCTGAGCTTATCTTGGTCAACCACAATGTCCTGCATGTTAGAGCTCGGCACAATCACTTTCTTCAGGCCTGCCTCGATTGCTGCCTCAACCTTTGCAGACACTCCGCCGATAGGAAGCACATCGCCCCTGACAGAAAGGCTGCCTGTCATTGCGATTTCCTGCTTAACAGGTATCTTCTTCAGGGCAGATATTATCGAGGTTGCGACTGCGATTGATGCAGAATCTCCCTCAACGCCCTCATAAGTCTGCAGGAACTGCACATAGATGTCATATTTCTTTATGTCTTCCCCGAAGTATTTCTTGATTATTGCAGAGACATTTGTCACTGCCTCCTTTGCGATCTCTCCCAATTTTCCTGTGGCGACTATCTCTTTCTGCTTTCCGCCTGCAGTGACTTGGCTCTCTATCGGAAGTATTATGCCTGAGTACACAGCTTCTCCGCCTATGACTGCAAGGCCATTCACTCTTCCTATCTTTTTCCCCTCTGTGACAATGACCTTGTATTCTTTCTTTCTCTCTATGTACTTGTCAGCAATCTGCTGCTCAAGCGTCCTTGCGATCTTCTTTGCGTCTATTATATGCTTCTTCTCCACAATCTTTGAATTGCTCTCAAGCGCGATGTCTCCTGCTGCCCTCACAATGCCTCCAAGCTCCCTCAATCTCAATGTGAGATGGCCTTTCCTGTTAGCCCTTCTTCTTGCCTCCTCTATTATGACATCCACAGCTTCTTTGCTGAAGTGGGGTATCTTCTTGTCTTTTATGACTTCCTGGGCGATGAACTGCGCTATCTTCCACCTGTTCTCCTCTGTGTCAGGTATTGTCTCATTCATGTAGACTTCATATCCATAGCCCCTTATCCTTGACCTCAATGCAGGATGCATTGTCTTCAATGTCTCATAATTTCCCGCTGCAATGAGGATGAAGTTGCATGGAGCAGGCTCTGTCCTAACCATTGCTCCTGCTGATCTCTCAGACTGCCCTGTTATCGCGTACTTTCCTTCCTGTAATGATGTGAGAAGCTCCTGCTGCGTGTGCGGCTGCAGTGTTGCAATCTCGTCGATGAACAGGACGCCCATATGCGCCTTGTGTATCATGCCTGAGACAACCCTTTCGTGCGCAGGAGTGCCTAATCCTCCGCTCTGGAATGGATCATGCAGGACATCACCGAGCAATGCGCCTGCGTGTGCGCCTGTCGCATCCAGGAAAGGAACCTGTTTTTTCTTGAAGTTATCGACTATAAGTTTTGGGACGCTCACTCTTTCGCCTAGCTTCTTCCCGAAGTTGAGGAACATTATGAATGCAGCAAGGAATATCATGCCTCCCAGGAAGAATGCAGCGAACATTATCGATGCTCCGGTAAGCCCGAACTCTTCCTTGTAATGCGACAGCACCCACCATGGAGCTATCATTGCAAGGATCACGAGTGCAAACATTATCATGTTCTGGTTCTTGAAGAAGCTGTCTCCCTGCATCCTTGCATTGTTTACAAGGGATCTTCCCTGTCCTGCCGGAACGACCCTGACCAGCGGCTGATTCTCGTCATTAGGATTGGGGAAAGCAAGGACATCGACAAGCTTCTCTTTTGGAAGCAGCTCTGCCAATGCAAGGCCAAGCATGGATTTTCCTGTGCCTGGCTCTCCTATGAGAAGCACATGCCGCCTCTGCAGCGACGCTTTCTTTATCACATTCACTGCAGCTTCCTGGCCGATGACCTGGTCTACGATCAATGGAGATACTTTTATCTCTGCAGTTGTCTTGAAATCACGATCAGATTTTGCCATTTATTATTCCTTTTACTAGATTTACCCCTAATCTGTTATATAAACAATGGGTATTTAAAGGTTATGAAAACTGAAGGTTTTCAGAACCTCAAACACTAACATGTTTGTAGGTTATGAAAGCCGAAGGCGTTCAGAACTTCAGACGCCAAGGCGTTTATAGGTCATGCAATGCAATAATATCAAAAAGATCAGAAGAATAATGAAAGATCAGAGACTGATGATAAAATAAATATCAAAAAATAATAAGAAGCGATGATGATATCAGATGATCAGAGTCTCCAGACAATCTCATTGTTTCTCTTCACTGTCCTTATCCTCTGCAGGGGTATGAATATCTCTCTTCCGCCTTCCTCTATCAGCAGCATGTTCTTCTCGAGCCTTCTTATGTTCTCGGCCTTGCAGTGCATCTCTTTCTTCATTATGTTGTCATAATATGTGAGTATGAACTCTTTTCTCTTGGGATGCATCTGTATTGAATGCAGCATCTTTGCAACGCCTTTCTCCAATCCGCCGAGAGGATCGAACTGCTGGAAGATCAGGCCTGAGAAAGTGAGTATCACAAGGCCGATGAAAAGGCTGAGAGCAGGTGTTCCGAGCCATGACCAGCCAGCCACTCCTTCAACAGAATCTATGCCATTCCATAAACCTCTCCAGAAAAGGATTATTCCTATTGCGCCTATCAATGACCATAAGAAATGCTTGTCAGATTCTCTTAACCTATTCACATTCAATCCATTCAATCTAATCACCTCAGTTTTGACTGATTGCTGTATATCCGCTATTTTTAATCATTTAAATAGTTTTGCATCTGCACAAGTCAATCTGAAATCATATCTTATTTTTATCTGGCAACATTTATATATCAGAAGGGATTTCAGGATATATTATATTTTATATAAAAGAGTATAATCAAAAAAAGATAAAAAAAGAGGTGCATGATGGAGCTTCATCTTGAAAAAAAACCAAAGAATCCAGTGATAATACAGGGTTTCCCTGGATTCGGATTGGTAGGGACAATAACAACAGAATTTCTCATCCAGCAGCTTAAGGCAGAGCTTATCGGCAACATAAAATGCGACGATATCCCTGCAATGATAGCAATACATGATTCAAAGATACTCCAGCCAGTGGGGATATATTATGACAAGAAGACAAACATAGTGATCGTGCACATTGTCACGACAGTGCAGGGCATTGAATGGAGGCTGGCTGATGTGATTACAAAGCTTGCAGAAGAGCTGGATGCAAAGAGCATAATCAGCCTTGAAGGGGTTGCATCACCCAATGAAGAGGGACCAATGAACTGCTTCTATTACTCAAGCATTGCTGATCACAGGAAGATATTCGAGAATAATCAGGTAAATCCATTAAAAGAGGGCATAATTCTAGGAGTCACAGGCGCATTGCTGCTTGACGCCCACAAGACGCCATTGACATGCGTGTTCGCTGAGACTCATTCTGCAATGCCTGACTCAAAGGCATCAGCAAGGGTGATTGAGCTGATTGACAAGCTGCTTGGCCTCAATATAAAGACAGAGCCGCTGCTGAAAGAGGCAGAGAAGTTTGAGGAGAAGCTGAAAGGCATAATGCAGCAGAGCAAGAACACATCAGACATGCAGATGAAGAAGAGACTCAGCTATGTTGGATAAATAGGGTTTTTCTTGTTTTTCTAAGAATTATGACTATAATATATAGTGTATTCTTTTAATTATCTTCCATATTGAAAATAAATAGCAAGAAAAAAAGCCGAATCAAGATGTTGCTGATTTGGCTTGGCTTTTTTTCTTGGTAGGAATATCAGGCAAAATCGCTCAGCATCTCGACCCCGAAGCGGTGAGGGTGGGTTTTGACCAATGCTCCAATCTCTTCTTTCTCGTTCTTGCCCACACCTTCAAACGCCTCTTCGCCAACAATGCAGGCAACCCACATCCCAGATTTAAGTGCCGAAGGAAACACTTTTATTTTCATATCCTTGTCTCCTTTTTTCTGCACCTTAAGGTGTCATCGACAAACAATCAAAAGACCGCACCCTGCGCAAGATGCAGATTATTGTGATGCAGGGTGCAGGCCGGTGGTGGTCACTTCGCCCGGTTCTGCGGGTTGAGGCTGTTGATGTCAAGCTCCTTGATCTTGCCCTCGTAATAGTCGATCTTGGGTGGGAACCTTGACATGAGGGCGCCGAGGATATTGGGCCAGAACGAGCCGCGATAGGTGTTGTAGTCGCGGATGGTAACGATCCAGTCGTCGAGGCTTGTCTTGATCTCGTTCGTGGCTTCCTCGAGGGTGCGCATGGCCTGCTTGGTTGTCTCGGCGGCCTTGAGGTCAGGATATTTTTCGATCTGGACATTGATCATGAAGCTGCGCAGGCTGTCGTTAAAGGCTGCGGCCTGCTGCTGGAGCTGGACATCGGTGGCGCCGGAGCTTTGGAGATGCTTGAACTGCTGCGCAGCAGAGAGCATTCCGGACCTTGCCTTCGCGACTTCGGTGAAGGTCTTGGACTCGTGGTTCATGTACTGGTC
>JAPLZS010000193.1 GCA_026394915.1 Candidatus Woesearchaeota archaeon
ATCTCGTTTATCTCATTTCCATCATCTTGAGTTTCAGTCTCTAATGCTTCCCCTATATCATTCTCTTGTTTTTTTATCTCAATTTCTTTTCTTATCTGATCTTTTGGTTCTGTAATCTTTGAAACAGTTGGATTTGCTGTCTGCTTGGTTTGGGTATAATCATTTTTTTCTTCTGGGCCAAGCTCAATCTTCCTCACTTCAACCCATCTTTTGTCTTCAAGAGGCTTTATTATCTCAGGCATTATATATATCTCGTTTGAGTACTCTCTTGGCCTCCCTATCAGCACAACAACATCACCCACTGCCAGATTGTTAAGGAATAGGTTTTCTTCAAAACTCCTCACATTGATCCTTCCAGATCCATCATCTATTGTTGCGGATACGCTGCTTGAGAATTCATTCTGGTTCTTTTCAACAACAACGCCGATTATATTGACTCTGGATATCTTCTGGCTGCCCCATAATATATGGTTCGGCTCCCATCCCTCATTAACCACATATTTGCCATTAAGAAGACATCTTATCCTTGTCTTGATTGCGGTCTGCCTTGCCTGAGATTCCATATAAATCATCTCTTGATGCTGTGATAACACTGATATGATGACACAGTAATATAACTTCACCATATAAATCCTGATTATTGCATTAGGTTCTCTGTATAAATCCTCTTCTTGGCTCAAAAAGATCGCCGGATCTCTTGAGTTTCTCTATTGCTTCGTCAACCCTGTCTGCTTTTATCCCTTTCTCTTCTGAGCCTCTGACAATATCCTCAACAGGAACTGTCTTTCCTATCTTGTTCTCAAGGTCAATTATGACATCCCTCACTATTGATATTGTGCTTCTCTGTGTGGCTGTTATCCCAGTAGTTATCCTGTCAATGTCGATCTTTCCTGTATCCTTGTCGAATCCGATCTGCATCAGGCAATAATTAAGAAGCTCTACTGCTCTTTTTGCATCGTTTCTTGTGACAATGCTGCTCAATCTGAGCTTTGCATTTGCCTCTGCAAGCCTGACAAGGGCTTCAAGCTGCCTTGCAGTTATCGGTATTGTCTTGACTGCACTCTCTTCTGATGAGCCAGAGCTCCTCATTGTTATATAATACTCCTTTATCTCTTCAAGCGCGCCGTCGCTCAATGCAGGAGCTATATTCTTTCTCGCATAAGAAATATATTTCTTGAGCAGGTTTGTGCTAATTGCCACTTTTTTCTCTTCAGAATCCTGATGGAGATTAAGTATAAACGTTGCCATCTTCTCATCATTGACCTTGTCCGGCATATCCTTTATCGGGAATATGAGATCAAACCTGTTTATGAGTGTAGGGGGGAGATCTATCTGCTTTCCTATGACTTCATAAGCATCGAATCTTCCGAACTTAGGATTGGCTGCTGCAAGGACAGTTGTCTCTGCCCTCAATGTTGCCTGTATGTTTGCCTTTGATATCGTGATTGTCTGCTGTTCAAGGGCCTCATGCATAGCAGACCTGTCTTCCTTTGACATCTTATCCAGCTCATCTATCATGCAGAAACCATGGTTTGCAAGGACTAATGCCCCTGCTTCAAGAGCCCAACCTTTCAGGAACTCATCTTTCACAACAGCGGCAGTAAGGCCTGCGCCTGATGCTCCCTTTCCGCTCACATACCTTGCTTTTGGCGCGATTATGGTGGCTCTCTTAAGAAGCTGGGATTTTCCTGCTCCAGGATCTCCGATGAGGAGTATATGCATGTCTCCTCTTGTAGTGCTTCCATCTTTCCTCTTTTTTCTCAGTCCGCCGACAAGCTGGAGTATTATCGCTTCTTTTATCTTCTCATAACCATAGATAGATGGGGCCAATGAGCTCACTATCTTCTGATACAGCTTTGGATCCTGCGCAAGCTCTTTTATCTGTCTCTCTTCTTCCGCTGTTATCATCACTTCGCTGAATTCCTCATCAACAGAATCAACATAATTCGCCTCAACCAATAAATCAAATCTTATTGACTGGCCCCCTGTCCTCAATATTATCGGCACTTCTTTAACAATACCATTCACAACAACCTTTGTCCCTGGGTTTGTCTTCTTGTCTTCAATAGGGCTAACAAGGTCCTCTTTCAGGAAAACATCCATCCTTTTTGGCTGCCCACCGCTCTCAAGATCTTCAGAAGACTCCTCAAGGACAATCCTCTGCGCATCCACAAGTTCCTTGTTCAAGAGCCTGAACTTCCCCTTTCTTCCGCAGCCGCATCTTGATGGCTCCTTGAATTTTGTGTCTAGCTGAAGGACTGAGATTATGTTTCCGCAGCTTGGGCATTCAAACCTTGCAGAAGTCACCTGAGGTCTTACATCAGATTTCTGCCTTACAACGCCCTCAATGAACACAAACTGGCCGATATGGCCGCTTCGTATGTCTCTTATGAGTGTCTTCTGGCTCTGAGGGAGATTAGAAAACCGTATCCTGAAACTCTTTGGCCGTTTAGGCAGATCAAAGCCGTCTATTGACATCTCTGCTGCCCGTATGACCTCTTCAGGCTGTTCAAGAAGATCATCAGCAAGCTCTGGATCGAACTTGGAAAGCCCTGAAAAATCCACAATCAGGGATCCCTCTCCCTTTCTTATCTTCTCAAGAAGGTCTGCATGATAATTTACCTGGATGAATTCCCCAAATTTCTTGATCTGTTCTGCAACTTCCATTTTTCCAGATTTTATCCTGACATTGTATCATGAAAATAAAAAATAAAGAGCATATGATCGCTTAATCAGCTGAGCCTTATCACTTTATCTTCTTCAAGTTTGCAATCAGCTTGTCAAGCGCGTTATGGACTTCCTGCTCGCTTTTTGTTCCTGTGCATACCACTTTTCCATTGCTGAAAAGAAGGAATGTGGCCTTTGCTTCTGCAAGCTTGTACACAAGCCCAGGAAACTGCTCTGGTTCATATTCTGTGTTGTCAAGCTTCATTGCCAATGTATTCAGGTTAAGATCCATGCCGACTGATCCTGATGCGACTATGTTCTGGATCTTCACTTCTGGCTTTATCTTTATCTTGATGCCTATCTTCTCAAGGCTTTTGATTATCTTTTGGATTGATTCCTCAACTTTATCCATTGATCTTGCGCCAGTGCAGACTATTTTGCCTGAGCTGAATATCAAAGCAGATGTTTTTGGCTCCTTTATCCTGATCACAAGCCCAGGAAACTGCTCTGGATTGTATTCTGTATTGCTTAATGTTGCCGCCATCTTTTCCAATGGGATGTCGTGGCCTAAAGAAGAAGAAACCACTATATTCACTACCTTTATTTCTACCTTACCCATGTTTATACCCCCACGCTATTTATAAACCATTTAAAACCTAATGTTTTATATCATTTTTAAATAAACTTAACCTTTATAAATACTTTGATTTTAAGGCGTATATTTTACGGGAGAGGCCCGATAAGCCCTTTAAATAAGTTTATAAAGGGTCTCTTGGATTGTGATTCCGATGATTTTCAACAAAACCAACAAGACCTGTATAGTGAAAAAGCACCGTTTCTGTGATTCTGTTGCCTCAAAGGCCCTTGGATTGATGTTCTCAAGGAAAATAACTGATTCTGGCCTGGTCTTCAGGTTCAGCAGGGAGTCAAAACAGGCTCTTCATATGTTCTTTGTATTCTATCCAATAGATGTGCTTTTCCTTGACAGGGAAAAAAGGATAGTTGAGATAAAGAGGCATTTCAGGCCCTTTACAGTTTATCTTCCCAAGAAGAAGAGCGTTTTCATAATAGAGCTTCCTGATGGCAAGGCAAAAGATTGCTGTGTAAGGGATAACATAATATTTAAATAAAGGGCAGTTTCTATCGTAATAAATCGGGGCTGTAGTATAAACCAATTGCCGAAAGGCAGTGTGGGTACATCCTGGCTAGAATAGTCGGCTCCAGACCGTCGGATCTGGGTTCGAATCCCAGCAGCCCCATTTTTTTCATAAATCCTTCAAATCAAATTTAGACCAAGACAAAAAAGAGGAAACATGCCAAAACTAGAGCTTTTTGAGGCAATCGCGACTATTGTAGGCTGCATAATCGGAGCAGGAATTCTAGGAATCCCTTATGTCATAGCAAAATCAGGGTTCATAACAGGAGCAATGCTGATAATCCTTCTTGGAATTGTGATAATAGTCCTTTATCTCTATCTTGGAGAGATTGTTCTGAGGACAAAAGGCAAGCACCAACTGACAGGCTATGCAGAGAAATACCTTGGCAGATGGGGCAAATTCTTGATGATGATATCAATGCTTGTAGGGCTGTATGGAGCTTTGATTGCTTATTTCATAGGAGAAGGTGATGAGCTGAGCGCTATATTCGGAGGTTCGCCCATCTATTACACCATCCTGTTCTTTCTGCTTGGAGCAACACTTCTTTATTTTGGGATCGAGACACTGGAGAAATCAGAATTATTCTCTGTTATAGCCGTACTCCTGATAATCTCTGTGATAATCTTCTTCACATATCCACATGTCAATGTTGATAACCTAAGGATGTTTGACATCTCAAAGTTCTTTGTTCCTTTCGGAGTTCTGCTTTTTGCTTATACCGGCATGATAGCTGTCCCAGAAGCAAATGAAATGCTCAGCCATGACAAAAGAAGGTTAAAGACAGCAGTTGCAATGGGGGTTCTTATACCAATAATAGTCTATTTTGTGTTCTCTCTTGTTGTAGTGGGGTCAATAGGGCTGTCTGGGTTTGAATCACTTGCAGGAGACCAGAGGATAGCCACAATAGCTCTTGGAATGGTCGTGAATCCTAACCTATTCCTTATAGCAAATCTTTTTGCAGTGTTTGCTATGTTCACATCATTCATGGCAGTCGGGTTTGCATTGAAAGAGATGTTGATATATGATTATGATTTCAAGAAAAAGACAGCATGGGCCATGACATGTTTTGTTCCGTTGATCATCGCCCTGCTGAGCGTCACAAACTTTATACAGGTGATAGAGATTGCAGGAGTGATTGCAGGAGGAATAAACGCGGTTCTTATACTCCTTATGTTCCACAA